>JALUXI010000245.1 GCA_027019045.1 Piscirickettsiaceae bacterium
CTCCAGCGCATCTCGAATCGCCATTTGTCGCACAAATGCTTGGTCTCCCAACGCCATATCTGCCTGTCCAACCACTTTAAGACACTGCATATTCGCTACCCTTCCATTAGGCAAACGCTTCACAGGCTTTAAACGAGCAGATGATGCAAAAAAAGAAGCGGGAAGCTCACTTGTAGAGTTTTTAGGAGGTTGAGGGGGATGGGATTTTTTGGGATGAGCCAAAGGTTCTTCACCAGGCAGTACGACCTTATGAGGAATATTAGGATTTCTTTCATCCTGTGCTTTTGGTTTTCCTGTATGAATCACCACTTCGGCCTCAGCCCAAGCAGAAGAAACCATCAAACACAGCGCCCACACAAAAACAGCCCTCAAAAACGAAGGCCGTTTTACGAACGAAAAGAAACCACTATTTCCCATTACTCACATGCCAACTGCTCTTGTGCCGCATCTTCTCGTTCTTGACGCACTCGCTGAATATCATCAATACGGTCAACTACGATTTGTGCCAATACATCAGGCTGCCATTTAGAAATAAACTTATCTGCTCCCACTTTAGCGGTTAAGCTTTCATTAAAGCCTCCACTCAAGGAAGAACTCAACAGCACATACAAGTCAGCCAAACGAGGGTCTTTACGAATATTGGATGCCAAGGTATACCCATCCATTTCAGGCATCTCAATATCAGAAATCACCATTAAGATACGCTCTGACGGTTTAGCGGCATAACCCTTCTCATAATCATCTGCCATTTTTCTGAGCATCTCCCAAGCTTCACGACCATTCATCGCCATTTTGACTTGAATACCCAGTTTTTCTAAAATACCTTTCAACTGATTACGCGCTACACTAGAATCATCCGCGATCACCGCCATCATATCCAGTCCCTTAGTCTTATCCTTCACTTTTTCAAGGAACTCTGGCTGAATCTCATTATCGATACCGGCAATTTCTGCCAGCACTTTTTCAACATCCACAATCTCCACAATCTCATCATTGACGCGGGTCACCCCTGTCAAATAATTTACATTATGAAAAGTTTCTGGCGGCGGCATAATATCTTCCCACTTCATATGCACAATGCGATCCACCTCTTCTACCAAGAAACCCTGGATGGTGCGGTTAAACTCTGTCACAATCGTCAAAGTATTTTCAACCGTCTCCAAAGGGATCGGCTCCATATCCAAAGACTTAGCCAAATCAATCATCGGCATAGTCTGACCACGAATATCAGAAACCCCAACAATGCGATCATCTGCTTTAGGGACAGGAGAAATAGGAGGCGTCTGAATCACCTCTCGCACCTTAAAGACATTTATTCCAAATAGCTGAGGTCCATGAATCCGAAACAGCAAAAGCTCCATTCGGTTCATCCCTGCAAGTGAAGTACGCTGATCGACGCCTTTTAAAAAACTAGACATATTTGCCACCCTGTTTACTATATTATGTTAATCATACGGATTAAACGATTTGACTCATTATAAAGAATGCGTTAAACAATATCATCACAATAAAGATAGCGCTAACGAATCACAATGAACTTTATAAAACGAATGCAAACTTCATGCCATTACAAACTAAAATCTAAAAAAACACTTCCGTTTTTTTACAAAAACGAACAATCAAAAATATTGCTAGGCATCACCTTAACTATTTTTAGCCTATTTCCCTTCTTTCCCCTCTCGTCTTATGCCAACCCTCTAGCATACTCTAAACCTCCTACTGAAGATTTTGATCACCTCCAACAGAAACTTCATCAACTTTACCTTAAAAAAGCACATCAACAAGGTATGCGATCCGTCACCATCCATATTAAAAAAAACAGCTCCTTTGACAAACTCCCAAAGTGCCAAACATCCATCCAGTTTGAAGACCGTCTGCTAAGACGCCAATCTCGTCTCGTAGGTCGCCACACCATCAAAGTCAGCTGCCCAACACCAAAATGGAAAACCTACATCAGTTTAAATATCTCTGGCACAGTTCCTGCTATCGTTTCCACCCAAGGGATTATGAAAAACATAACCATCACCCCCAATATGGTTAAACAGGTATGGCAAGATGCACAGAAGGCTCGACAACAAAGACTCGTTTCCCTTAAAACAGTCATAGGAATGCGAGCTAAACGCCCTATTCCACCCAATAAAGTTTTGACCATTAAGGATATTGTGCCACCCTATCTTGTAACAAAGCATAATGAAGTGACAATAGAAACCCGTATTGGCACCATCACTATTCGCACCAAAGGCATTGCAGAAAAAGATGGCATACAAGGAGAACAGATTCCAGTGAAAAACAAAAAATCCGGCAAAGTGATTAAAGCGATTGTCACAGGGCGAGATCTTGTAGAAGTGCCATGACAAAAATTAACCTCCTCCATCATAAAATGGGTAAAATATCCGCCAGAGCAAGCGTGAATGTTTTTTACAATTTTTTTCTAAAGTCTAGTGACTTTGGCCGATAAAGATACTGAAGGAAGTAAAAAAGCGACCTAAGCGATTGATTCCATTTCAGCAAAATAGGTCAAAGTGAGGCAAAAATGAATATAAAAAATATACCCAACCAACCCAATATCAACACTGTACAAAATGATGCTCCCAAAAGAGCAGAAGTGCAGAAAATGCAAAACGCAGCAACACAACCTGCAAAAACAGCAACCGAACAAAGTAAAACTGTCGCCACACAAAGCGGGGACAAAGTCACTTTGACTGCGACCACACAGCAAGCTAAAGGGCTAGAAAAAAAGGCTGAAGATGCCAAAGTGGATAACAGCGAAAAAATCAAAGCCTTGAAACTCGCCATTGAAAAAGGCGAATACAAAGTGGACGCTGATGCAGTCGCTAAAAAACTGATCCAAACAGAACTTGCTTTTCAAAAAGCAGGGGCGTAACTAGACTTTAAAGTATGAATCCAAATCACAGCGCTTTAGACCTAACCACAGAAGAAGCGATTGCCTCAACGCTAACAAGGTTAGTTAAAGCGCTGTCTTTATTTTCAGACCTACTTCAGCAAGAACAGCATGCCTTAATACAATTTAAACCAGATTCAATTGAAACACTCACCCAACTCACACAAAAAAAAGCGGACACTGCTTCCGAGATAGAAACACTCTATCAAACACTTGCCAAAGAACTCTCTTCTGCCTCACTCACCCAATCATCTGATGTCATTGATTTTATCGAGCTTTCTAAAAACAGTCATTTATCAGACAGTCTAAAACAAACATTTAACCAAGCTCACCAACTGATTATCGACAACCACCAAGCCAACCTTAGAAATGGCATGCTGATCCAATCTTTAAGCACATTAAATCAACACGCACTCCTTGCCCTTAAAGGGCAAAATGAAAGCTTTAGTGAATACAATGCTCACGGTAAAAAACAACCCTCCTCCACCCCAAATACGCCGCTAGGCAAAGCATAACTGGTATAATTCCTGCTTAAAACCACATGTAAAGCTAAATTCAAACACAAGGGACATAAATAATGGGACAACAGCACCGTAATTTCTTTCGCTTAGATGTCATGCTACCCTGTAACTACCGGGTTTTAACAAAAGAGGAAGCCGAAAAAATCCCCTTACCCGATCAACCTAGCCCTGAATTTATAGAGCAACATTTCCTTTCTAACTTACAACAACTTAACGAGCAAATCTCAGACCTCCTTGTCAAGATCAATAACAAAAATGCCCTACTAGGTAGCATCTTTAATGCCTTAAACGCTAAAATTAATTTTGCTCTTGAAAGCATTGATTCTAAACATCTTGTCAATACCATGCCAATGCGTATGGTCAATGTCAGCGGAAACGGGATTGCCATTCAAATTGATGAACCTATCACCAAAGAACATGTAGTTGATATTCTTATCCAGCCACTCGAAGATGAAGAGCCTATCCTCGTGCGTTGCGATGTGGTCAATATCAAACAACAGCCTAGTTGTGACAACTGCTTCTGGGTTGCTCTCAAATTCCAATACATTTCTGAAGATGACCGTCGTAAGCTCATCTATTTTCTTCAACAAAAAGAGATTGAAGCCGCCACAAAAGAACGCGAACAACAAAAACGCTAACCACAATACAATCACAACTCATTTAAAGTAACACAGATTGTAACTGCTCAGATTAAGAATCAGGGCAGTTTATCACCCCCTACAACATAACCCCCTTCCATAGAAAATATTGTATAATTCTCGGCTTACTATTTTGGTCAGGAACAACATACATGTCAGCTCAATCCCCGCGTCAAATTCTCGTTACCAGCGCCCTTCCTTATGCCAATGGTCCTATTCACCTAGGCCACATGGTGGAGTATATCCAAACTGATATCTGGACACGATTTCAAAAAGCACAAGGTAATGAATGTATCTATGTTTGCGCCGATGATGCGCATGGCACGCCGATCATGCTCAGAGCGCAAAATGAGGGCATTACGCCTGAGGAACTGATTGCCCGTATTGCTAAAGAACATCAAGCAGACTTTGCCGATTTCAACATTGGCTTTGACCAATATCACAGCACCCATTCTGAAGAAAACAGAGAGCTGGCGAGCTACATCTACACCCAACTGAAAGAGAAGGGACATATTAGCCGCCAAAAGATCAAGCAGCTCTATGATCCTGAAAAACAGATGTTCCTACCTGACCGTTTTATTAAAGGAACCTGTCCAAAATGTAAAGCGGATGACCAATATGGCGACAACTGCGAAGTCTGCGGTGCAACTTATAGTCCCACCGAGCTGATCAACCCCAAGTCAGCCGTTTCAGGTGCCACCCCGATTGAAAAAGAGACCGAACACCTCTTTTTTGAATTGGCGCATTTTGAAGAACTACTCAAAACTTGGACACAAACCCCAGGCCATCTTCAACCTCAAATCGCTAATAAACTCAGTGAATGGTTTGAAACTGGACTCAGAGCTTGGGACATCACGCGTGACGCACCCTACTTTGGCTTTGAAATTCCAGGTGAGCCTGGCAAATATTTTTATGTTTGGCTCGACGCCCCCGTGGGTTACATGGCCAGCTTTAAAGCCTATTGTGAACGCACGGGGACAGATTTTGATGCTTACTGGAAGCCTGATTCCAAAGCCGAACTTTATCACTTTATCGGCAAGGACATCATCTACTTCCACGCTCTCTTCTGGCCAGCCATGTTGGCAGGTGCTGGCTTTAGAACCCCTAATGCCATTTTTGCCCACGGTTTCCTTACGGTAGATGGACAAAAAATGTCCAAATCCCGTGGCACCTTTATTATGGCACGCACCTACCTGAAACACCTCAACCCTGAGTACCTTCGTTACTATTTTGCTGGGAAGCTCAGCAGTGGGATTGATGACATTGACCTGAACTTAGAAGACTTTGCTCAAAGAGTGAATTCTGATTTAGTCGGCAAAGTGGTCAATATCGCCAGCCGCTGTGCAGGCTTTGTCAAAAAACGCTTTGAAGGCAAACTTGCACCGCAACTGTCCGAAGAAGGTCAAGCCCTCTATCAAAAAGCGATTGATGCCAAGCCTAAAATCGCTGAACTCTATGAAAAAAGAGAGTATGCCCATGCCATGCGAGAAATCATGGCGATAGCGGATATGGCAAACGAATATATCGACCAAACCGCTCCTTGGGTACTCGCCAAAGAAGAAGGCAAAGAAGCAGAATTGCATGATTCAGTTTCCACAGGGATTAACCTCTTTAGAGTTTTAATGACCTACCTTGCCCCCGTCATTCCTGCCACTGCGGAAAAAGCACAGGCATTCCTTAACCTCGACAATTGGCAATGGTCATCAATAAATAAACCTTTATTAAACCATGCCATCAACAAATTTAAACCTCTGATGACCCGTGTCGAGCCAGAAAAAATACAACAGATGCTGGACGACACTCAAAAAGATTTGGCGCAACAAACGGTTGTACCCAAACAAACACAAACACCAAAAGGACAGACCGCTGTGATGGATAAAACAGAAATCGAGCCGATTGCTAATGAGATTACCATAGAAGATTTTATGAAGATTGACCTCAGAGTCGCTAAAATTGTCAATGCGGAAGCAGTCCCCGAGGCCAATAAGCTTTTAAAATTAACTTTAGATATCGGCTTAGGTGAACGCCAAGTGTTTGCAGGCATTAAGTCTGCCTATGAACCAGAACAACTGATTGGCAAACTTACCGTCATGGTCGCCAACCTCAAGCCTAGAAAAATGCGTTTTGGGCTATCCGAGGGTATGGTGCTTGCTGCGGGACCAGGTGGTAAAGACCTCTACATCCTCTCACCTGATGAAGGTGCACAGCCTGGGATGAGAGTTAAATAACACACTGACACGATAAGGAACCCCTCATGGAATATGTCTTAATTATTATCAGTACCGTTTTAGTCAATAACTTTGTGCTGGTTAAATTTTTAGGTCTCTGTCCCTTTATGGGGGTTTCCAAAAAAACTGATGTGGCCATGGGGATGGGATTGGCGACCACTTTTGTGCTCACCCTTTCTGCCGTATTAAGTTACCTCATTTACACCTACCTCCTCGTCCCTTTTGGTTTGGAATACCTCAAAACCATCGCCTTTATTGTCGCCATTGCCACGGTCGTCGGTTTTACTGAAATGGCCATCCATAAAACCAGCCCAGTACTTTACCAAGTACTTGGTATTTACCTGCCTTTGATTACCACCAACTGTGCCGTACTTGGTGTCGCCCTACTCAATGTCGGAGAACAAAATAATTTCCTTGAATCCGCTTTTTATGGATTTGGGGCAGCCATTGGCTTCTCTTTAGCACTGATTCTTTTCGCTTCTATCCGAGAACGCGTCGAACATGCCGATGTCCCCACACCTTTTAAAGGTGCCCCCATCGCCTTGATTACCGCAGGCCTCATGTCAATCGCCTTTATGGGCTTTGGTGGACTGGTCTAATGCTCAATGCCATTCTCATTTTTCTAGCACTCTCGCTCGTTTTTGGCTTGTTACTCGGTTATGCCGCCGTCAAATTCAAAGTTGAAGGCGATCCACTCGTTGATCAGATTGATGCCATCCTTCCGCAAACCCAGTGCGG
>JALUXI010000246.1 GCA_027019045.1 Piscirickettsiaceae bacterium
TTGCAGTGACGGGTCATCAAGCCAAAAAACACCCTATCCAAGTCTTGGCTTCAGGCGTGGAAGGCTATGCTATCCAAGGGGCTCAAGCAGGCACAGAATATGTCATTGCCAAACCTGACATCCTGCTCAAACTGACCGCAGGGCATGCACTGAAACCGATGCCAGCTAAATAATCCTTGAACAGAGAGAAACACTCATTCAATAGAAACAAGGAATACCCATGATTTTTTCATTCTTCTACAAACGACCCTATGCCTTAGCTGCCATTATTTTGGCTGCGATTTTCCTCGGCATTGTTGGGCTTAAAACCATGCCCAAAAACCTCTTTCCTGACTCCGACCGTCCTCAGGTCGTGGTCTTAACCCAAGTCCCAGGGGCAACCGCCAAAGTGGCCGCCAATACGGTCTCCAAGCCGATTGAGGAAGAGCTGGCACGACTGAGCCATGTGCGAGACATCAGCTCCACCAATGTCGCCAACTTCTCCATTGTGAAAGCGGAATTTAACTACACCAAAACCCTTTCCGAAGCGGCGGTGGATGTCAGTAACGCCCTCTCGATTGTTCGCAATAAACTGCCAGCCAATGTGCAGCCTGCCGTTTACACTGTCGGCTCCTTTACGCTACCTGTGGACATTATCAGCCTATCGCCTAAAAACGATCAGGTCTCGCTCAACGACATTCGCAAAGTCGCCGACTCCTTCATTAAACCCGCCCTCCTCTCCAATCCCAACATCGGGAATGTGGAAGTCTTTGGTGGGCATAAAAGTGCGATTGTCATCAAATTCGATCCACTCCAAGCCCGTCGCTACAACATCAGCATGATGCAGGTCGCCAAAGCGATTCAACAGACCGATCGAGACATCCCACTTGGGTTTGTGAAAGGCAAAAGTGGTTTCTTTACCTTAACCTACTACGGCCAAAAAGAGCAGGTTGAAGCCCTTAAACAACTGCCGATCGCCCCCAATATCACCCTAGGCGATGTGGCGGATGTTTCGTGGAGTTCAGAGAAAAACTTCAGCGGCTATATCGGGAATGGTTCACAAGCCATCGCCCTTGCTGTGCAACGCACCCCAGGCGGTAGCGTCTTAGCAGTCAGTGATGCTGCCCGTGAGATGATGCAGCAACTTCAACAGCAGTACCCCAATATTAAATTCCAAATTTCCGATACCCAAAGAGAATTGGTGGAAACCGCCAATGAAAATATGCTCGAAGCCTTAAGAGATGCGATTGTCTACACCCTCATCGTCATGCTCTTCTTCTTGGGCAACCTGCGAGCCATTCTCACAGCAGGGATTACTATTCCGCTGGTTTTCCTCGGTACCCTTGCCGTCATCTACCTCACAGGCGGCGAACTCAATATCATCATCTACACCGCCATCATCCTCGCACTCGGTCTGCTGGTCGATAACGCCGTGGTGGTGCTGGAAAATATCGAACGCCACATTGTGGAAGAGAAAGAAGATGTCGAAAAAGCGATTGTTAAAGGAACACAAGAGGTCGATATGCCTGTCTTTGCAGGCACCTTGGCCACAGCCGTTATCGTTTTCCCACTGATGTTCGTCGGCGGCTTTCCGCAAAAAATCTTCCAGCCATTGATTGAAACCCTAATTATCGCCTTAGCGATTTCCTACTTCTTGTCGGTCACTTTCATTCCCAAAGTGTCCGCCTACCTCTATCGCCACGGTGCCAATAAAACCCGTTTTGAACAGGGCATTGAGGTGCTGTACGAAAAAACCTTAGGCAAACTGGTCAATCCTTACCTCAGTGTCTTGAGTTTCTCCAACCAAGGCTGGGCAACCGTACGAAAAATCGCCCTGACCTTAGGTGTAATTTTGATTCTTGCCGCCACACTAAAAAATGTGATGCCACTGATCGGAAAAGACACCATGCCACCAATGGATACGGGGATTATCAAAGCACACATTCAATTCAGTGCCAATGACACCGTCGAAAGTGCCGAAGCCAAATTGCAGCCTTTCTTGAAATGGTTGAACCAACAGCCTGAAGTCACTCGTAGCTCCATCGCCTTCGGTTCAGAAGCAGGGGTTCTTTCACTTGGAAGTGGTAACCTACCTAACGAAGCGACCATTACCGTCAACTGCGTCAACCGCTTCCAACGCAAAGACAGCCTCTGGCAAATCGAATCTCGCATTCGCAATGAGCTGCATACCCTGCAAGATGCCAAAGCGGTTGATGTTTATGACTTCGGTGCCACCGCGCTAAGCTCAATTAAAGCACCAGTGGATGTCCGCTTACGGTCACCTAACCTAGACGGTCTAGCCGAAAAAGCGCACGAAGTACAAAAAGCGATGCTGCCCATCAAAGGCTTCACCAGCGTCAACCAGAGCTGGGATAATGACTTTACCGAAGTAGCGGTGGACATTGATCGCAATAAAGCGCTTTATTACGGCCTCACCCCTGCCGCCATTGCCGCACAGATTCCGATTAAAGGACAAGTGGTGGCTCTCACAGGGAACCTTGACACCATGAACACCCAGTTCGTCAAGCTCTACCTCAAAGGCAAGTTCGACCACAATATCGAAGGCATCCGCTCCTTGCCAATTCAGAGCAAAAAAGGACCGATTCCACTGGATGCCGTCGCCAGCTTACAGCCTCAATTCACCTCGGCCAAGCTAGAACGAGACCAGATGATGTACAGTATCGATGTCTCTGGCTATCGTGAAAAACGCCCCATCACACATCTGACATCAGACACCGATGCGGCGATTGCCAAGGTGGATACCACAGGCATCATCGTTACCCAAGAAGGGGATAAAAAGCAGCTAGACGACAGCTTCAAACGCATGATCAAAGCCGTCGGTATGGGGGTCGTCCTGCTCATCCTCACACTGATGATTATCTACCGCTCCGTCACCCTCTCGTTAGTGATGATTGTGGTCTTGCCTTTGGCACTGATTGGGGCAGCATGGGGAATGCTCGCCTTTGACAAACCAAGCTGTATGCCGAGCCTCCTCGGGATCCTACTGCTATTTGGGATTATCATTAAAAACGCTATCTTGCTGATAGACTTCTACCAAGACAGCACGCAGAAACAGGGCATGGCACCTTATGATGCCGCCATGGAAAGTGTGAGAGTGCGTTTCCGTCCTGTGATGATGACCGCCTTCGCCACCATTGCAGGGATGATTCCGATTGCATTGGAAATGGCTGTCGGGCTAGAGCGACTATCACCGCTAGCAGATGTTGCCATCGGCGGCCTGCTCGTCGGCACATTGCTCACCCTCATCTATGTCCCCATGTTCGCCTACAGCCTTACCCGCAAAAAAGCGAACACATAACATAGACACCATACTTTGCGCTGATTAAAAACCAGCGCAAAATCCCAAATTGTCCCAAAATCCCCAGTCCCGCAACCCCCTCCAAACCAGCAGGACTGGGAATTTTGGGATTTTTCTTAAAAATCTATTCAAAAAAAATCAAACTTCCTTACGCCAAATTTCTATCTACTTGAAATCAATCAAGATTTGACAAAAATTATCTATTCACTAAACTATTCATATGCAAGCCAAACAAACGCTGCTTACCCAAGCACTCAAATATGAAAACCTCAGCGCTTCTGCCTTAGCCAAACTCACAGGACTCAGCCAGCCTACGGTCAGCCGCACCCTGCAAAAAATGCCTGTCCGTAAATTAGGGGCGGGGCGCAATACGGTTTTTGCCCTACTCGCCTCAGAAACCCCCATTCCTCTCTATCAAGTTTCTGCAAACGGCCGCATCCTCCCGCTCGCTGAACTCTACCTCCAACCTGAAGGCAGAAGCCTGCTTATTTTTCCAAGTGGACAATACCAAACTTATGAAGGACTTCCCTTTTTCATCTACGACACGCTTCCCACAGGGTTTTTAGGCAACATCCACCTCAAATCCATCACCCCAAAAGATCCTCAACTCACTCACAAAAGCCAAGATTGGTCAGATACTCAAATTCTTCATTACCTCACCCACTACGGGCATGACCTTGCAGGCAACCTTATTTTTGGCACCGCTATGGCCGAAGCCGCTGCTCAATCCTCCTTCGCTAGCGTCCAACGATCAAGCTACCCTGAACTCGTGAATAACCTTCAGCACTCACCCAATCCGCTTGGCTCTTCCATTGCGGGCGAACAACCCAAATTTACCGTTTTTAATGGACACCACCACCTAATCATCAAATATTCGCCTCCCTTTTCTGCCAACAACCCTGTCGCCGTACGCCATCAAGACCTATTAGTGTGTGAACACCTTGCCCTTCAAACCCTCAATGCACACAACATCCCCGCCACCCAATCCACCCTCCATCAAGATGACCGTTTCTACTTAGAACTGGTGCGTTTTGATCGTATTGGGCAGCAGGGTCGAAAAGGAATCGTCTCTTTAAAATATCTAGACGCTGAATTCACTGGCCTCAATGGCGACTGGATTGAAATTGCCAAAGCCCTACACCACCAAACACTGATTGATGATCACGCACGCTTTCTCACTGAAGTCGCCTACACTTTTGGTAAATACATTGCCAACTCAGACATGCACAATGGCAACTTTTCCTTTTTTCTAGACGAAATCAACCTCACACAGCCCACCCCCATCTATGACATGCTTCCCATGGCCTATATGCCTGTACAAGGTGAACTCAGAAATCCAGACTTTACCCCACCAAGATTTATCAATGTCTCTATTCAAGCTCAAAATCTAGCCAAAAAAATGGCCATCCACTTCTGGCAGCAAGTCGAACAATCCCCCCTCATTTCACCCGAAATGAAAAACCTCTTGACCCAACAAGCGATTCGTGCAAAAATTCAGGCGTTTTAATTGCGCCGATTTGATAATCAGCTTGCGGGCGCATAAAAAGTACGGCTAAAGCGAGGAACCCTTCTTTTGATTTCCCGCCCGATTTCCGTACCTCATATTCACTTTCTAAATTGAGGACATTTTCCATGACAACCACTGTATTTACTTCTGAATCTGTTTCTGAAGGTCACCCTGATAAAATTGCCGATCAAATCTCTGATGCGATGCTTGATGCCATCTTAAAACAAGACCCTCACGCTCGTGTTGCCTGTGAAACCTTTGTGAAAACGGGTATGGTGCTGATTGGCGGCGAAATCACCACCGAAGCTTGGGTGGATCAAGAAGAGTTGGTTCGTAATGTCGTTCGAGACATCGGCTATGACCGTGGCGAACTCGGCTTTGATGCCGACACCTGTGCGGTGCTGACCGCCATTGGCAAACAGTCTCCCGAAATCGCCCAAGGTGTGGATGAATCGACCGACCATGAACAAGGCGCTGGCGACCAAGGTTTGATGTTTGGATACGCCACCAATGAAACCGATGTGCTGATGCCCGCTCCCATCACCTATGCTCATCGCCTGATGGAGCGCCAAGCAGAACTGCGGAAATCCAACCGTCTGCCTTGGCTACGCCCTGATGCAAAAAGCCAAATCAGTTTGCGTTATGAAAATGGTCAACCTGTGGGGATTGATGCCGTCGTCCTCTCCACCCAACACGACCCAGAAATTAGCCAAAAAGATCTCAAAGAAGCGGTCATGGAAGAGATTATCTTCCCTGTCCTGCCAAGCGAATGGTTGAGCGATGCGACGCAATATCACATCAACCCCACAGGACGATTTGTGATCGGCGGGCCTGTGGGCGATGCGGGGCTAACAGGACGCAAAATCATTGTGGATACCTACGGTGGCATGGCTCGCCATGGCGGTGGTGCTTTTTCAGGTAAAGACCCTTCAAAAGTCGATCGCTCAGCCGCCTATGCAGGGCGTTATGTCGCCAAAAATATCGTTGCCGCAGGCTTAGCCGATCGTTGCGAAATCCAAGTCTCCTATGCCATTGGCGTGGCGGAGCCGACCTCGATTAGCATTGAGACCTTCAGCACCGAGAAAATCGATACAGCGACTATCGAGCAGTTGGTACGAGAACATTTTGACCTTCGCCCCAAAGGGCTCATCGCCATGCTTGACCTCTATCGTCCTATCTACCAAAAAACCGCCGCCTACGGTCACTTTGGACGAGAACTGCCCGAATTCACTTGGGAAAAAACCGACAAAGCCGAAGCCCTTCGTCAAGCGGCTGGGTTATAAAACGGGCATAAAGGAACACACCATGCAATCACAACAAAAATACCCCCAAACCCTCAGCCTGGAATTTTTCCCTCCTCGAACTGATGAAGGGATGGTCAAGCTCAAAAGCACCATTGAAGCCCTTGGCGTCATTCAACCCGAATATGTCTCCGTCACCTATGGTGCAGGCGGCACCACCCAAGAACGCACCGTGGAAACGGTCGAATTCATTCAAAATGAGACCCTTTTTGAAGCCGCTCCGCACCTGACCTGCATTGGTGCCACCAAACAGAGCATTGCTCAACTGCTGGACACCTATCAGCAGATGGGCATTCGTCGCATTGTCGCCTTGCGGGGCGATATGCCCTCAGGCATGATGGATCCAGGCGAATTTAAATACGCCTCCGATTTAGTTCGCTTCATCCGTGAAACCACAGGCGACACCTTCAAGCTTGAAGTCGCCGCCTACCCCGAAACCCACCCTCAAGCCCGCAACTGTGATGAAGGGATAAAACACTTTAAAACCAAAGTGGACGCAGGCGCTGATGAAGCCATTACCCAATACTTCTTCAATGTCGATAGCTACCTCTACTTTATCGACAGCTGCGAAAAAGCAGGCATCGACCTGCCGATTGTGCCAGGCATTATGCCGATTACCAACTACGAACAGCTCATTCGCTTCTCCGCCATGTGCGGTGCGGAAGTGCCTCGCTGGTTGAAGTGCCGTTTGGAAAGTTTTGAAGACGACATCGACAGCCTTAGAGCTTTTGGACAGGAATTTATTACCACCCTCAGCCAACGGTTGCTCGATGCAGGCGCACCTGGACTGCACTTTTACAGCATGAACCAAGTGCACCCGACACTGGAGATTGCACAAGCGCTAACCCTCCACAACCCACGCAACCCAAAGTAACCATGCGTCGTATCCGTTTCTACCTCCCTCAACCTTTCCAAGCGG
>JALUXI010000247.1 GCA_027019045.1 Piscirickettsiaceae bacterium
GTCCACACCAAACTTTGGCGCAATCGGCATCTCGGCTTCAGGCAAAAATGCCTCTTTGGGTGACACCTTGTCGGTTAAGGGACATTTAAAAAACAAGGAAAACCCTGGCACCCGATTAAACGGATTGGGAATAATTTTCGCCCCTTTTGGATACTCCGCCATCAAGATTCGCTTAGGATAGGCTTCTTTGCCAAACTGGGCTTCAATCTCTTTGACCGCTTCAGGGTGCCGTGCTAAATCGACCGACAAGGCTTGCGCTGCGGACTGACGCGTACGGTCATCAGGTGTGGCGCCAATCCCGCCAAAACAGAACACAATCTCCGCATGATTTGCCGACCACTGCAGCGTCTGCTGCAAGTTTTCCACCAAAAACGCACCCTCATCCCCCAAAATGCGTACCCAATCCACCCGCAGCCCCCTAGGTTGCAAAAGCTGATTGGCATTTTTAAGATGTTGATCTTGGCGTTTTCCTGATAAAATCTCATCACCAATAATCACCAACCCAATTCTAGGACGCTTCATTCCTCTCTCCTTATGACTATGACTACGCCACCCATTATCCTCACCATTGCAGGCTCAGACCCCAGCGGCGGTGCAGGGATTCAAGCCGATATCAAAACCATTCACGCTTGCGATGGCTACGCCTTCAGCGTCATTACCGCCATTACGGCACAAAATACCCAAAAGGTAGATGCTGTCTATCCCGTGCCACCTGAACAGATTCGCCACTGTCTCGATATTCTAATAGAAGATCAAATCCCTGATGCGATTAAACTGGGGATGCTTGCCAATGAAGAGATTCTGCACACCCTCATTGAATGGCTCACCCACTTTAAACAGCAACATCCTCAAGTGCCGATCATTGCAGACACGGTGCTGATCAGCTCCAGTGGCACGCCCCTCCTTGAGCTGGAGGCGATTGCGCTTTTTAAAACCCAACTCCTCCCCCTGTGCCACACTTTTACCCCCAATCTCCTTGAAGCCCGCCACCTACTTAACCTAACGAATGCGGACGAAGCCACACTCATTTCCTCCCTGCAAGATTGGGTTAAGCAGATGAATAATTTTGCTATCCTGAAAGGTGGACACAGTGACTCCGACCACTGCACCGATACCCTCATCACCCCCAAAAACATCTTTACCCTCAACAGCCCTAAAATCTGCACCCCCAACCTCCACGGCACAGGCTGCACCTTCGCCAGTGCCTACGCCTCATTTCTCGCCCAAACGCAGGATGCTTACTTCGCCTTTACTCAAGCTAAACAATACATCACCCAAGCCATTGAGCAGGGTCAAAACATAAAAATCGGGCAAGGCAATGGCCCTTTAAAACACCTTTAAACTTCTCTTCAAACAATTTGTAAACCATTAAAAGATAAAGTAAAATTTGATACTTACACATCTTTTCTACCCTAGAAGACATAATGCAATCAACTGAACTCGCTATCAATATCCAGCAGCTTCAAATACGATTTGGGCGCTATTTTCTCTATTTCTTCACCTTCGCATTCCCATTATTTACCGTTGTGACCAGTCACCTTTTTCCTCCTCAAACAGATCACCTGCACTTCTTGGGCTACACACTGACCAACCACTTTTTTGATCAAATTGGCATCCTGACACTCATCACTGCAAGTCTTATTAGTTGGCAAAAACCTCAATACTTTCAACCACTCTTTTTTATTGCAACCGCAACCTTAATTCTCACTCTTGCTCCAACCATCATCGCTGCCCCAGAACGCCTTTTTGAGCTTAATCGCGGCATCATTATGATTGCCATTGGCACGCTCTTTACCCGTTTCTGGCAAAGTCTCATCTTGGCGCTCCTCGCACTCACTCAACCCTTAATCATTCAAGCCCACCACCTTTTCATCCCAACTAACTATTTAATGATTTATGAAGTACAAGTCATCATTCTAGTCGGATTAATTACCGCCCTTAAAAAACTCCTCTTTAGCGCACAACATAACCTTCTCACGCTTCACCACAAACTCTTTATTCAAGCCACCTATGATGACCTCACCCACCTTTTAAACCGCAAAGCCTTTTTTCAAAAATCTGAAGAACTCATTGCACTTATGCAGCGTCACCACACACCCTTTACCCTTGCCATGATCGACCTTGATCACTTTAAACAAATTAATGACACCTATGGTCATCAAGTGGGAGACAAAATGCTTCAACTTGTCGCCAACACACTCAAACAAACCCTTAAACGACAAGCCGACCTTATTGGCCGATACGGGGGAGATGAACTCATTCTCCTTCTTCCTGATACCCAAGTCAAAACTGCTCGTTCACTCTTAGAAAATATCCAACAACAACTTGACCACCAGCCCGTTCTCACACCAAATAAACAAAAAATCACCGCCTCTCTTTCCATAGGGCTGGCCGAAAACCATGCAGACCTCGCAACAAGCCCACAACAAACACTAGACGAGCTCATTGCTCAAGCTGATCAAGCGCTATACCGTGCCAAAGACCAAGGTCGTCACCGTATCTCTGCTTAACTCCTACCTTATGAATTCAAATTGCTTGCTTTTCAAGAAATGCGGTCATAGAATGGGGCTTTAAAAAGCCACCTTCACAAATGTCGAATTCATTCGAAAACTACCTTTCGCTAGCTAGCCAACTTCGAGCACTTTTAATAAAAGCCATGCTCTTTATCACACTTTTTATCCTAATCATTGGTACTCTGTCCTATCAGATCAACGCCAAAGAGTACTTCTCAACGCAACAAGCCCTCCTTCAACAGCACCTCCATCTCCATCAAACAGAACTCAAAACAGCATGGCAAAATCAAAGACAACAAACAGACATGCGTTGGCTTAAACCCTATTTACTTCCCCACAGTCAACTTACCATCTTAAATCAAAATCAATCACCTTTATCCCTCAAAACACCTGACTTTCAGGCCGCAGAAAAACCCTATCGCAAGATAACCCTACTGACGAGCCAACTAACTCTTGACTCCAGCCACACTCTCCAAATAAAACAATACGCATACTTCCCAGTCTCCTATCTTCAATTTATCTCAAGGCCATTAATGGCTATCACAGCGACCGCGCTCATTCTATGGTTAGTATTAGGTCGCTGGATTCACCAAATTCAACAACGCCTTTCTACACTCTCAACCAACCTTGACGCCTACCAATCTCAACCCTATGCTGAAACCGAAAAAGCACTTAAAACGCTCATTCACACTCAACCCAAAGATGACCTATCTCACCTCTCTAAAACAGCCCTAACAATGCTTGAGCAAATTCAAGATCATGCCGAGAAACTCAAACACCTCGCACTCTATGATAAATTAACAGGGCTTCCCAACCGACAACTACTAGAAGACCGCTTCAGACTCGCACAAGCAGATTGCCAAAGAAACCACACCCATGTAGCACTGATACTTTTTGATCTGGATCACTTCAAACAAATTAATGATACGCTCGGCCATCAAATAGGCGACCAAGTTTTACAAAAAGTCACTCAACATATTCGCCAACACCTTCGAAAAACAGACACCTTAGCTCGCTGGGGTGGCGATGAATTCATTATCCTGCTCCCACAAATAACATCCTGCCAAGAGGTTCAAGATATCATTGATAAAATTTATGTTAGCCTTCAGAAAGCATCATCACTCAAAACAACCGAACCTACCTGCACCCTCTCCATGGGCATCAGTTGCTTCCCCCAAGATGGCAAAACCTTAGACGAATTAATTCACGCTGCCGACCAAGCACTTTACCAAGCCAAAGAAAACGGTAGAAATCAATACGCCTTTTCCAAACTCATATAAAGAACCAAACATATCAGCGGGACTGGGATTTCTGAACTTTTTCTTGCAAACTCGCTTACTTTGTGGTCAAAACAAACACCCCATCCCAACCAGATTCAGGTGGAGTTTGAAGAAAGTGATCGCAACGCTGCAAATAGAGCTGTTTAAAGCAATCAAACTGCTCAGGCAATTGTGTATAAAGCGATTTGGACAGTTTAAACTGGCGTTGATGATAAGCGCTAAAAGCTTGCTCTGACAACTCGGCAATCTGCTGCCATTGTGCCAAATCTTCTGCATCAGGACGACAGAGCGGACTGTAAATTTTAACGGGCTTGTTTTTCCCTTTCACTCGCACCAAATCCACCGTCAAACAAGGAATCTGCGGTTGAATCTGTTCAAAAGTAAATTCGGATAGCAAAATTTTCAACTGATACTGTTTCGTCAACCCCTCCAAACGAGACCCTAGGTTCACCGCATCCCCAATCACCGTATAATCCAGTTTTTGTGAAGAGCCGATATTGCCCAAAATCATATGGCCTGTATTGACTCCCACGCCAATTGCAATCTGAGGCAGTCCCTCTTCTGTCAATTGCTGATTCACCTGTTTTTCCGCCGCTTGCATGCCCAGTGCCGCTTCGGTTGCATGCAAAGCGTGCTGTGCATCAGGCAAAGGCGCGCCCCAAAAGGCCATGGTTGCATCCCCAATAAATTTATCCATGGTGCCACCATATTCAAAGGTTACCTGTGTCATCGCCTCTAAATGGATATTGAGCAATCGCACCACTTGTGCGGGCTGCAGTCCTTCTGAGAGCGTAGTAAAGCTTCGAATATCGGAAAACACCACACTCATCTCCCGATCATCGCCTACTTCCGCTTTCACCTGATCTTCATACTGATCTAACACCGTTTCTAAGGCCGCTGGTGACACATACTGTGCCAACATTTTCCGCACCCGTCGCTTCTCCCGTCCCTCTGTTGCTGATAGATAGCCGCTCATCGTCAACCAAGTCAAGAAAATGGCCGCCACCACAGGCACATAATCTAACTGCCAACCTGTCTTCCACTGCAAGCCAATATTCACCGCAGTATAAAGTAGCGCCAACGCCAAGGGATAGCCCACCTGCATCAAGACAGATGCGGTTCCCAAAACAAGCAAGGTGGTCAAAGCCACCGCCAGTGCCATCAGCACCACCACCACCCAAGCAGGCGGTGTATAGAGAAAATCTTTTTCTAAGAGGTTGCTTGCAATTGAGGCGTGCAGATAGACCCCTGGCCAACGATTCTGAATCGGCGTATCCTTCATATCCTCCAGCCCCACCGCACTGGTGCCGATAAATACCACCTTATTGGCAAAAAAATCTGGCGGCACCAACTGCGGATCTTGATACAGCTTCTCCACCTCCCCCTTTCGCAATAACGACACCGAAGCCAATACACTCCCCACAGACACGCTATGAATCTTATGATAAAAATTGACTTGATAATGCCCCTCTCGATCCAGCGGCACCACCAAAGGGGTCTGTTTAGTCGTAAAAACCAGTTGCTGCCCAGACTGCTTGGCACCCGTTAATCCCAAAACATCAATCAAAGGGGCAACCGATAGCACAGGATAAAAATCTTTTTGATAATCTCTAAGCAAAGCGGTATGTCGATAGGTGCCATCCGCATCAGGCGAAAACTCCACCACTCCCATCCGATGGGCTGACTGGTAGAGCTGCTTAAAAGGAATGTAAAAGGTATTGTTATGGGCTGAAGGCACCCCTTCAACGGGATGAAAGGCAAATTTTTTGGGGAAAATTTCAGGTAAAGGACGATTGGCATAAGGGTTATCGGAATCATGCAACAACTGCATGGCATGAATCGCCAAGCCTGTCTGCTGACTCATCTGCACCAACGCTTGGTCATGTAGATTGAGCTTTCCATCTGCTTGATGGGAGCGTTCGGTAAACAGAATATCGAAAACCGCCGCCTTGGCACCGCCCATCGATAAATATTCCAACACATCCGCCCACACCGATCTTGGCCAAGGCCAACGCCCCACCACAGGTTCCATTACCGAAAGGGATGACTCATCCACCAACAACACGACGACTTGTTGATCTGCCTGAGTATCTGCACGAATCAGACGAGTTTTAAAATCATCCGCCAGCCATTCCAAAGAACGAAAGCCATTCAGAAAAAACAGTGCCACCAATACCGTAAACACCACCATTGATAACCCTACTCCGTGCCAGCGACGGCGGTGTACTTTAGATTGGAAAGAGCGGCGGAAGAAAGGGAACATTTAGAAAGCTAACACCATACCTGTTTTCAGCACACGAGGATGCCAATCCGACAGTACCGCTTGTGCCTCTTCAAACACCTCCCCCGCTTTATAGGCGGGTAGATGGGTTAAATAGAGTTGCGGTTGATAACTAAGTTGCCTCAAATCCGTTTCCAGTGCCGCAGGATAATAGTGTTTTGCCAAAGCACTGATCGCTTTCTCTTTTTCCATATACTGATCATCAACTATCAGCACCTCAACTTCAGGCAACTCATCCAAAGCTTGCCAAAAGGCTTGATTCACCCCACAGTCGCCACTGAAGGCAAAATAGCCTTGTCCCGATAAATTCCCTACCCAAAACCCTAAAGTCGGCACCGAATGTTCCGCTGGTAATGCCACCACCTTCACCTCACCCACGGTCACAGACTCCCCCTCCTCCATAGGGTGAAGTGTCACACAGGGAGATTCTTTGGTCGGCAAACGAGTAAAATCAGGCCAGATCACTTCATTAAAAATATGATTTTTAAGTGCCTGTAAAGTATGCTGAGAGCCAAAAACCTGCAGAGTCGAATCGACTTCGCCAATCAAATTATTTAACATAAATGGCAGGTGACTAATATGATCCAAATGACTATGGGTCAAAAAAAGGTGAGTAATTTTGGACATCTGTTCAATAGTCAAACTCCCCACTCCCGTTCCCGCATCAATCAAAATATGATCATTGATCAAAAACGAAGTCGTATTCGTGCCTGGACCAATCCCGCCACTGCAACCTAAAATGGTTAGTTTCATCCCTTAATCTCTCATTACCTATTCTGAAACCTACTCATGTCTAACGACTACCTAAAAATGTCATCTTTTCACAGAGTTGGTCATCTCA
>JALUXI010000248.1 GCA_027019045.1 Piscirickettsiaceae bacterium
CCGATGGGGTGTTGATTGTGGTGCCGAGTGATGTGTTTCGCTCGGTGCTGGTCAAATGCAAGCAAGCCTATGCCGAACAGATGCCCGCCCATATTGCTTGGGCAACCAAAGGCTTTGAACCCCAAACACAACAACTATTGCATCAAGTGGCTCAACAGGAGTTGGGAGAAGATGCCCCCATTGCGGTATTGTCTGGTCCCACCTTTGCCCAAGAGGTGGCCAAAGGACTGCCCACCGCCATGGTCAGTGCCGCTTTTAGTCAAACGGAAGCCGATTACTGGCGAGCGCAGTTTCATCACGGTGCTTTTCGAGTCTATACCCAGCTGGATATGGCAGGCGTGGAAGTAGGCGGTGCCTATAAAAATATTATGGCGATCGCCACAGGGGTGAGTGATGGCTTAAAGCTTGGTGCCAATGCCCGTGCGGCGTTAATTTCTCGTGGCATGGCAGAGATGATGCGGTTTGGCGAAGCGATGGGTGGCAAAGCGGAAACCCTGATGGGGCTGACAGGCTTAGGGGACTTGGTGCTAACCTGCACCGACGACCTCTCTCGCAACCGCCGCTTTGGGCTACAACTGGCACAGAGCGGACAGAGTGCCGAAGCGATTCAACAAGCCATTGGACAGGTGGTGGAAGGGGTTAAAGCCGTCAAAGTGGTTAAACAGATCGCTGAGCAAAAACAGCTCGACCTCCCCATTATGGAGCAGGTCTACCAACTTACCACAGGGCAAATCACGCCACAACAAGCCGTCCAACAACTGCTTGCCAGAGAGAGCAAACCTGAAGCTTTCGCTTAATAAAAAGCTACTCCGAAAAGTAAGGTTCCCACGCTGAAGTTTGAGTAGCTTGAGCTAGAAACAAATCCAATTTTTCTAAAAAAATGCTAAAAACCCCAGTCCCGCTGCTCTCATTGGCATGCGGGACTGGGGTTTTTGGCAAAAAAAGTAGGTTTTGCAATGTTAAGTTATTGTGTGAGTATATTATTGAGGCTCGTTTCCATGCTCTAGCGTGAGAATGCTCATTTTAAGTTTTAGCTATGCTGAGCCATTGTGAGAGGGTCTCTTTTAGATTTTTGATTTCTTGGTCTTGGACTAGGCGGATACCGTACTGTGCGGCTCGGCGTTCGTCGGCTTGTTTGAGTGGGTAGATGGTGGCGAGCATGGCTCGGGCAAAGGCTCCACCGATAAAGTCGCCTAAGGTATCAAGTTTATAAATTGCTTGGGTACCATCAGGATGATTGCCTCCTTGCTTAAAGTATTTGGTTTTGCACTCAATAATATGCAGGGTGTTATTAAACAGAATCACATTGTCCAATTCATTTTTCACCTTGGTACGGATATTTTCCACCTCTAACCCCATCGCATGGTCTTGTAGATCGGGGAGCTGTTGAGCCAGTTGGCGAATAGTACTGGCAAGGTGGACTTCTAACCAGCCGCCATTGGCAAAGAATCTTGCTTCTTCATTGGTAAATTGAATTTGCTGTCCTTTGATGGTTAAAAAACCCGCTTTTTGAAAAAGGGTGAGCAGTTCTCGAAAAGCTTCATCAGGCTCGGTTGGAAGTTTAGATGGGCGTTTGGGGTGACTGATAAAAGCAAGATAGTTGAGCTGTCGCAGTGCTTTTTCAAAAACTTCCAGCCGTTCAATGATTTGATGCGTCACTTGGGTATAAGCAGGAATTTGAGGAAGGGGCTGTTTGCGTATTACTCGATAGCCATTGGCCAGCAAGGCATCTTCAATGGTCATGCGATTAGCAAGGTTATGTGGTGGCTGCTGGGGGTTCAGCCAAAGTAGCTGGTCATGGTTATTGACATAAACCACTTGCCAGCCATTTGCTTGTGCAAACTGGGTGCAAAGCACTGCTTGTAGCTTGGTGCCAATGGTAAAGTTGAGCGTGGGGGTTTGGTTGGGGAAATGTTGTTTGAGAGCAGTGGCAAGTTCGCCTAACCCCTGCTGAATTGCTTCGGGGTCAAAAGCGGATACCATCGGGAAAAGCAAAGTTTTGATGTGATACTTTTCCAGCACCTTTGCCAAATACAAAGCTCGAGGTTTATAGTCTGGTGTGTGAAGCATCACCACGGCTTTGGTCTGTAATGCAGGGTCAAGGGCGGCTATCAGATTAGGCAGCGGCTGATCACCGACGATCAGCACTTGAAGCGGTGTGGTTGGCATAAGGTTCCTTTTGGATAAGATGAGGGCTTTGTGTAAGATGATTACCAATCATCATCAAATAGATCATCCATATCATCATCGAAAGGGTCATTATCCATCATTGAGTCAGTCGTGTCATCAAAAAGGTCATCATTCATCATTGAGTCAGTGGTGTCATCAAATAGGTCATCATTCATCATTGAATGGGCGTCATCCAATAAATCATCATCTGTGCCATAAGGATTGCCCTCCACATCCACACCGCCTATTCCGCCCACCATTGGTAAACCACTGGCAGGGTTAATAACCGTGTCATCCTCTGAGCTTGAAATGGATGAACCAAAATCTGTATCTGTTGAATCACTTGAAAAAAGATTCGAAAACCAATTAAAGAGTCCCATGTGTATCCTCCTTTTGCCTGCACTCTGTTGAATGCAGGCGTGTTTTTATTAAAGCGCACTTTCCGTCTGGCGGCGTTTTTCTTCTGCTTTACGGCGTTGTTCAGCCTGCATCTTCTGTTTAAACTCTTTGGTGAGATAGGTCAAATTCATCTCAAAACTCATATGCGGTGCATCCAACTCTACCAAGCCCTTGCCGTCCTGAAAAGTGGCACTTTTATTGCCAACAAAAGGGATCCGAGAGTTAACAAGTCGATACTTTCGCTGTAAAGCACGATATAGACTATCAAACTGACTTTTGGAGAGCACTGCATTGACTGCTGCCAACTTATGATCCTTGGTAAAAATAAAGATGTCACTCTGCACCCCTTTTAAAGGTAAATCATAGCTCGGCACCTTATACATCTTACCGCCAGTATAAGCACTGATACCCGTCAAATCAGCAGAAGGAAACTTCTGCTTAAACTGCGTTTCCGTCGCCTTACCCAGTTCCAAGCCAAAAGGCTTAGGTTCAGCATGGGCAGCCGTCATCACCAATAAAGAAGTTACCAAAGCCGTTTTCATCATCGCATTTTTCATTCTATTTTCCTCTCTGTTTTTGATAAAGTGAGAGCTTTTCACGAGTGGGACGCTAGAGAAAAAAGAGATAAAATTCCTCGAATCGAGGCGGAAAACGCAGGTAATAGCCAGCTATTACCAAGTTTTTCAACGAAGAGTCGGGGAATTTTAGCCTTTTTTATCCGTGTAGACATCTCGTGCAAAGCTCTCAAAGTACAAACTGTTGCTTGCTTGAGGTGAATTTTAAGCGGGTAGATATACAAAATGGGTTTTGACAATATTGTCAGAGAAGGAGAATAAATGAAGAAAATAGGGAATTGGCTTAAATACTACTGGCCTTTGGTGGTTGCAGGTGGCGTGATTGGGGGAGGGTTAATCGCCTTTTATCAAAAAAATCATGATACTTTTAAAAACTGGGCTGATTTTTACTTAGCCGTCGATAGTGCTTCCGCCGTAGCTTTGGCTGTTTTGGCTTTTTTGGGGTATGCAAAGTTTTTGCATGAGAAGAAAAAGAAAGAGGATGCTATCAGTGAGATGCAAAACCAATTAAGTAATCCTGAAGGCAAAGTTGCACTTTGTGTTCAATTTGGTGGAAATAATAATTTGGAGGAGGTTTTTAAAAAGGAAATGGATGAAAGAGGGTTTACAGACTCTAATCGATTTATCCCTCCCCCATTTGGAGATGATGCATGCCAAGTGAATAAGGCTGATGTTCAAGAATTAAAGGATTATTTGATAGAGATTAAAGGTGTTCTTTCAACCAAAAAAGAGGTGCATATTTTTTTTGCGGGCGCTGGTATTGGTTATGCTGTGATCGCCGATATTTTAAATAATTCGACCAGCTTAATTTTCTATCATAAAGGTAAGAGTGGTTATGAAGTTTGGTATAGAGATAAAAAATCTGACCATAGAATGGAAGAGACACTGCATGATGCCTCTCCCAATCAGGTTCCATAGATTATTTAATTTTTTGAATACAGTGATCATAGGTTGAAAAATCAACACTATTTGGCATATCCGAGCTATTTTCATGCCCCGTAAGTAATGCCACTGTATAGGTTGAACGATAGGATGAAGGGGTGATATTGGCTCCTTCACCTGTACCAAAACAACGCATATTGCCATTGATGGCTGTTCGTAGATAGACGACTTTGGGTGAGCTGGTGGTGGTATAGGTCGGCGTCTCTGTCAGTGTCCATTTTTCTGAATTCACTCCATTTGCATCTGTCCCTAAAGAGGTTGAGCGTAAAGAATAATGAAACAGTGAAGAAAAAAATGGGATATTCGATATTTTATTTGAGCAACTCGCATCATTATAGTAGCTCCCCATTGTCTGCACCGTGCCATCAGTATAAATCACCCAATTATTGCGGATTGAATAGGCTGAACTGCTGGTACTTTTATCGGTACATTTGGTATAGACCTCACGAACAGTTTTCCCAGAGAGCAATGACTCTTCAAGTGTGACTCCACCATAAGAGGCGGTGTTGTTTCCATAATTTGAGTAAGATCCAGCATAACCACTTCCAGAAGAAGGCAGACCAAAGTCAGTTGAAGCGGTTTTGGCCGCACCCCCACAAGCGGTTAAAAAACTGGTCATGACAATCGGCATCAAAATTTTGATTTGCATAATTAAACTCCATCAATAAAAGGGAGGAGAACCTCCCTATCGAAAGTTAAATGATCTTGGGAGAGCTTTGCACGTGATGGATGCACGGATAAAAAACTAAATGCCCCCCACTCATACAAAGCTCTCCTAGTATTTAAAATTCACACCCATATTGATGGCACTCATTGTCCATGGGTTATTGTCATAGAGTTTGTCATAACCCGCCTCCACAGCCCAGTTTGGGTTGATTGCATAACTGCCACCAATCCCCCAAGCCATAGAACCCCCATTATTACCCTGAGCGCCAGAGAGTGAATAACCGATTCGACCAAATACCGATACCTTATCGGTTAATTTGATTTTGGGCATTAGGTACGCTTCAAGCACACGACCATGTGTGGTTGCCGCATTCCAAAGTAGTCCAATTTTCACCTTATCGGTATTTAAAAACTTATCCGAACGCCAGTCTAAATACAGCCCCGTATTGTCATAGCTTGCACTCGCATTAAAAACTTTTAAATCTTGGGTGGCTTTTGAAGCACCAATAGAGAGTGTCGCTGCTTGAGCAACAGAAGTGACAGAAGTAGCCATTAATGCAATGATGATTTTCTTTTTCATTTGAGTTCTCCTTAATAATTAACAAGTGTTCCATGTGAAACACGGAGCAAATTGTATGAGGAGAATCAAAGAAAGTGGGATTTGACAATATTGTCAGAATGAATGATCAGAAAAAGAAACAGCGGAAATAATGTGACTATAGAAAGGGGTTATGTACTTATAAAAGGAGAGAGTAAAGAGGGTAAAGAAGCGATTTTATCTGATTCCCTCGCAGGAGTGTGGGAACGAAAGGGGTAAGCCTTTCGGCTGGGGTGTCCTAGGATTTGGGGATTGAAAATAGATTGTGCGGGTTGGTTTGACGGCTTTTCCGTGGTCTTAACAGCTCTGACTGCGGGCTTCGCCCTTGCCTAAAGGGAGGAGAAGGTTAAGTGGTTTGGATTCTGTTTTACAAATCCATGGACGGGGCTTTAAGGGGGCAGCTTCGTTGTTGGGCTTTTTGGCAATGGGAAGACCATTACCTGCAAAGCCCGCCTAGAATCTGCCCCCTTAAACCCCCGCAGAATCTCAAGCCACTTGACCCTCTCCTCCCAAAGGCGCCGAAGTCTCGGCGTCCACCCTTCGGGTGTCGGCTTAGGTGTCCTAGGATTTAGGGATTGAAAATAGATTGTGCGGGTTGGTTTGACGGCTTTGCCGTGGTCTTAACAGCTCTGACTGCGGGCTTCGCCCTTGCCCTTCGGGCGCCGAAGTCTCGGCGTCCACCCTAACGGGTGTCGGCTTGGGTGTCCTAGGACATTCAATAGACTTTTGTCCACCACCATGTAGTGTCTTAACAGCCTTTCGGCTTGGGTGTCCTAGGACGGCACTGCCGCAACAATTTTTGGCTTTGACAAATGTCTTAACAGCCTTTCGGCTTGGGTGTCCTAGGACTGTCGTACGTCCGTGCGACTTCTTAAAATAAGTCTTAACAGCCTTTCGGCTTGGGTGTCCTAGGACTTGGAGATGACCTGAAAACAACCATTAAGAAATTGTCTTAACAGCCTTTCGGCTTGGGTGTCCTAGGACGACCTCCTCTAAGTCTTACCTCTCCAGCCATACGTCTTAACAGCCTTTCGGCTTGGGTGTCCTAGGACGGGAGGTATTACCTTTTAATGGGCGTTCGTCCTAGTCTTAACAGCCTTTCGGCTTGGGTGTCCTAGGACTGCATCCTCTAAGGTATTTATAACCATTGAAGTGTCTTAACAGCCTTTCGGCTTGGGTGTCCTAGGACGTGGACAGAAGTGGTCATCCACTCACCCCTAAACGTCTTAACAGCCTTTCGGCTTGGGTGTCCTAGGACTGGTCGAGAGTTGCAACAAGGCAAGGCGTTAATCGTCTTAACAGCCTTTCGGCTTGGGTGTCCTAGGACAAGTAATAGCAGAGTCATACGATTACTTTGATTTTGTCTTAACAGCCTTTCGGCTTGGGTGTCCTAGGACTCAACAAGCCTTTAGCGAAGAGGCCAAGAGAATGTCTTAACAGCCTTTCGGCTTGGGTGTCCTAGGACTTGTCGTGTATGGTACCTTTATTTTCAATGGGTTGCAATATACTTTTTCGCACTAGATTGTTATT
>JALUXI010000249.1 GCA_027019045.1 Piscirickettsiaceae bacterium
AGTAAACTTTATTTATGAAAAAGTCTTAACCCCCTTTGTGTCGGGGCTCGGTTCTAACAGCTGTGGATAACTTTTTTCTTTATTTTTCAATGCGTTATATAGAGGTAATTTCCCCCTAAAATAGCATTAAAAAAGTTAGGGTCTATATCCATAGATAAAACCTATAAAATAGATAGATAAAAGACTATTTAATCAAACCCTAAAATCACCCAGCGATAAAAGAACTAGAGAGGATTATAGGTAGGATTTGAATATTCGTCAAGCGATCAAGGTGAAAGGCAAGATATGAAAGTGTATTGAGGAGAAATAAAAAAGCACAGCTTAAGTTGGCTGTGCCTTTTCAAAAAGAACGATGTTTATCGAACGATCGGTTGTCTGCCTGGCTTATTTAGCCAAACCCTGTTGATGAAGACGATCTTTCAAGTGCGAAATCGCATTGATCTGTGCAATGGCTTCAGCCAATTCGGCTTGGGCACGAGACACATCAATATCTGTTTTCGCTTTCTCCATCGCTTCTTCAGCGCGTTTCTTCGCTTCCAAAGCAGCCGCTTCATCCAAATCTGCCGCGCGGTGTGCGGTATCAGCAAGTACTGTGACCACTTCTGGCTGTACTTCTAAAACACCACCGTTGACGAAGAAGGTTTCTTCTTCATCCCCTGCAACCACACGCACCAAACCTGGCTTTAGCTGACTTAAAAACTGGGTATGATGGGGTAGGATACCTACTTCACCATTGGCAGCCTGTGCAAACAGTCGTTCTGCTTTTCCGGAGAAGAGTGAACCTTCTGCACTTACGATGTCAACTTGCATTGAGACTGCCATAATTGATTACCCTTTTGCTTTAAGTTTTTGACCGTTTTCGATCGCTTCATCAATGGTTCCGCAATACATGAATGCTTGTTCTGGCATGTCATCCAACTCACCAGAAAGAATCATGTTGAAACCACGGATGGTCTCTTTAAGAGGAACATAACGACCTGGTTCACCCGTAAATACCTGAGCCACGAAGTATGGCTGAGATAGGAATCGTTGAATCTTACGAGCACGGGCAACCAATAGACGGTCTTCTTCAGAAAGCTCATCCATCCCCAAAATAGCGATGATGTCTTTCAACTCTTTATAACGCTGCAAAGTCTGCTGAACACCACGAGCGGTTTCATAATGCTCTTGACCGACGACCAAAGGATCCAACTGACGAGAAGTTGAGTCTAATGGATCGATTGCAGGGTAGATACCCATTTCTGCGATTGAACGATTCAATACCACAGTTGCATCCAAGTGAGCGAAAGTGGTTGCTGGAGAAGGATCCGTTAAATCATCCGCAGGCACATAGACCGCTTGGATCGAAGTGATCGAACCTACCTTAGTTGAGGTGATTCGTTCTTGCAACTGACCCATCTCTTCACCCAAAGTAGGCTGATAACCTACCGCTGAAGGCATACGACCTAAAAGAGCCGATACTTCAGTCCCTGCAAGGGTATAACGATAGATATTATCCACGAAGAATAGGATATCACGCCCTTCATCACGGAAATATTCCGCCATGGTCAAACCGGTCATCGCCACACGAAGACGGTTACCTGGTGGCTCATTCATCTGACCATAAACCAGAGCAACTTTATCCAATACATTGGACTCTTCCATTTCATGGTAGAAGTCATTCCCTTCACGCGTCCGTTCACCCACACCTGCAAATACAGAGTAACCTGAGTGTTCGATTGCGATGTTACGGATCAGCTCCATCATGTTAACGGTTTTACCTACACCCGCACCACCGAATAAACCGACTTTACCCCCTTTTGCAAATGGGCAGATCAAATCGATGACTTTAACACCTGTCTCAAGCAATTCTTGAGAAGCCGCCAACTCTTCAAATGCTGGCGCTTTACGGTGAATTTCCATGCGCTCTTCGGTATCCACTGGACCAGCATGGTCAATTGGATTACCAAGCACATCGAAAATGCGACCTAGTGTTGCTTTACCTACAGGAACGGCAATACCTTTACCCGTATTTTTGACTTCCATACCACGCTTCAAACCATCAGAAGCCCCCATTGCAATCCCGCGTACAACATGGTCACCCACTTGTTGTTGTACTTCAATGGTCAAGCCAGTTTCTTCTACGATCAAAGCATCGTAAATATTTGGTAAATCAGCACCTTTAAATTCGACGTCGATTACCGCGCCTTTAATTTGTACTATTTTTCCATTCATTGTTTTAAACCTTTTATTGGAGAGCTTTGTATGAGATGGCGATACGGATAAAAAAGGCTAAAATTCCTCGACTCTTCGTTAAAAAACTTGGCAATAGATGACTATTACCTGCGTTTTTCGCCTCGATTCAAGCAATTTTAGCTCTTTTTTCTCTCGCTCCCCACTCATATAAAGCTCTCTCACTTCATTAAACTGCAGAAGCACCAGCAACGATTTCTGAAAGTTCTTGCGTAATCGCTGCTTGACGCGCCTTGTTATAAGCCAATGTCAATTCACGGATCATTTCACCTGCGTTATCAGAAGCGTTTCTCATTGCCATCATACGAGCACCTTGCTCACATGCTGCATTCTCAACCACAGCACCAAAGACCATCCCTTCGATGTAACGCTGCATCAACAGATCCAATGCTTCCTTTGCATCAGGTTCATAGAGATAATCCCAATGTCCCTGCTTTTCAGCTTCAACAGCTTCCTTAGGAAGAGGAATCAACTGGTTAACAGTTGGATTTTGAGCCATGGTATTAACAAATTCGTTTGAAGCCAAATAGACTTCATCCACTGCACCTTGATCAAATTTATCCAACATCACCTTAATGGTTCCCACTAGATCTTGTACCAATGGCGCATCACCGAGGTCAGAAACCGTGGCCACAACATTCCCACCGAAATGTTTGAAGAAGGTTTGGGCTTTTTTCCCGATCAATGCCAACTCAATTTCCACACCCTGCTCTTGCCAGACTTTGATGTCTTTTAACAGTTTGCGGAAAAGATTGGAGTTCAAGCCACCACACAAACCACGATCTGAAGAAATCACAATCACTCCGACTGTTTTGACTTTCTCACGCGCTTGTGTATAAGGATGCTTGTATTCAGGATGAGCACCCGCAACATGTTTAATCACACGCTGCAACTTCTCAACATAAGGGCGGGTCGCTTCCATGCGCGCTTGCGCTTTACGCATTTTAGAAGCGGCCACCATTTCCATGGCTTTCGTGATTTTTTGCGTATTTTTGATCGAACCAATTTTAGCTCGAATTTCTTTACTACCGCCTGCCATGGTTAAATCCTCTTAGTATACGCTGTTGGCTTTAAATGCTTCGATTGCTGCTTTCATTTCAGCAACGATCTCGTCATTCCAATCACCTTTTTCATTGATCTTAGCCATCAAATCAGCGTGTGCACTATTTAGATCAGCATGCAGTGCCGCTTCAAAATCTGTGACTTTTTCAACTGGCACATCATCAAGATAGCCTTCATTCGCAGCAAATAGAGAGGCTGCCATTTCAGCAATGCTTAGAGGTGAGAACTGTTTTTGCTTCATCAATTCAGTGACTCGCTTACCACGCTCTAACTGAGCTTTAGTCGCTGCATCAAGATCTGAAGCAAACTGAGCAAAAGCAGCCAGTTCACGATACTGTGCCAAGTCAAGACGGATACCGCCACCTAGCTTCTTAATCGCCTTAGTTTGTGCTGCTCCCCCTACACGGGAAACCGAGAGACCAGCATTCACCGCTGGACGAATCCCTTGCTGGAATAGGCTAGTTTCCAAGAAAATCTGACCATCTGTAATCGAGATCACATTAGTAGGAACGAATGCAGATACATCACCTGCTTGAGTTTCGATAATTGGCAAAGCAGTCAATGAACCCGTTTTACCTTTTACTTCACCATTGGTGAAACGCTCAACATAGTCGGCATTGACTCGTGCAGCCCGCTCTAGCAATCTTGAGTGAAGATAGAAAATATCTCCAGGGAAGGCTTCACGACCAGGTGGACGACGCAACAACAAAGAGACCTGACGGTAAGCTTGCGCTTGCTTGGTCAAATCATCATAGATAATCAAAGCATCTTGACCACGGTCACGGTAATATTCACCCATCGCACAACCTGCATAAGCTGCAAGGTATTGAAGGGCTGCAGGATCAGAAGCATTGGCTGCAACAATCGTTGTATTTTCCATAGCGCCATACTCTTCAAGCTTATGAACAATATTGTTCACAGTTGACGCTTTTTGCCCCATAGCGACATAGATACATTTAACGCCTGTGCCTTTTTGACGAATAATGGTATCAACAGCAATCGCTGTTTTACCCGTCTGACGGTCACCGATAATCAACTCCCGTTGACCACGACCGATTGGAATCATAGAGTCAATGGACTTGATCCCTGTCATCATGGGCTGATCAACTGATTGACGATCAATAACACCTGGTGCGATACGCTCGATAGGTGAAGTAATGGTTGTTTCAGCAGGTCCTTTTCCATCGATTGGACGACCGAGTGCATCAACAACACGCCCTAAAAGTTCTGGTCCCACTGGGACTTCTAAAATACGACCTGTACAGGTGACTTTATCACCTTCTGAGATGTGTTCATATTCGCCAAGAACAACAACACCTACTGCATCACGCTCAAGGTTAAGCGCCATACCAAAAGTGTTCTCGTCGAACTGAATCATCTCACCATACATTACGTCTGCTACGCCGTGAATGGTCGCAATACCATCAGCGATGCTGATGACGGTACCTTCACTTCCAGACTCTGCAGTGCCTTCAAAACCGGCAATGCGGTCTTTGATAAGGTTACTGATTTCAGAGGGATTCAATTGCATGTGTGGTTTCCTCTATATTAATGAGTAATGGCTGCGCCAAGTTCTTTAATTTGGGTGCGTGCTGAACCATCTATAACCCAGTCACCCACTTTAATTTTGATACCGCCAATCAATGAAGGGTCAACTTCATAATCAATATCAACTTCGGCATCATACTTTGCATTTAACGCAGCTTTCAATTTTTCTTGTTGCTCGTTGGTCGGCTCAAACGCTGTCAATACAGTGGCTTGAATGCGCTTTTCAGCTTCCGCTTTTAACTCTTCATAAATTTCAGAGATAAAAGGTAAAGCTTGTAAACGACCATTTTCAGCCAATACATTTAATAAGTTCTTAGCCTGATCATTTAGGGCATCACCCAAAATGTCCACAAAAACGGAGACCTTCTGCTCAGCAGAGAGATTAGGGGTGTCTAACAACACCTTCATCTCTTCTGTTTGCGTAATGATCGCTAGGTTTTGTAGTGTCTCAGACCACTTGTCTAGCGTATTCGATTCATTTGCCAAATCAAATACTGCTTCAGCGTAGGGTCGAGCAATGGTGATTAGTTCTGCCATCATCACTCCTTAGATTGATTTGACTAAGGATTCAAGCATTTCATTGTGTGCCGCTTGATCAATCTCTTTATGCAGAATTTTTTCTGCACCTTCGACGACCAATGAAGCCACTTCTTTACGAAGTTCTTCTCTTGCACGGCTGATTTCTTGCTCTAGTTCGGCCTGGGCAGCAGCTTTAATTCTGTCAGCTTCTTCGTTAGCTTTGACTTTCGCATCTTCTACGATTTCAGAGCTTCGTTTTTCAGCTTGACTTAGAATTGACTGGGCTTGAGCTTTGGCATCTTTTAACACTTCTTTCGCGCGTTGTTCAGCCAGTTCAAGCTCATGCTTACCCTTCTCAGCAGCAGAAAGACCATCAGCGATACGCTTTTGACGCTCTTCCATTAGCTTAGACAGCGGCCCCCACAGCACCTTATTCACAAACCAGATCAATAGCAAGAAAGCGATTATCTGGATGAGTAGGGTTGCATTTATACTCACGGTGGTTACCTCGTCATTCGTTGTTTAAAAAGTTGATAAGTTTTCAAAAGTCAAGAACTTATTATGCACCTAGTGCTGCTTTCATTGCACCAACGAATGGGTTAGCGAACAAGAACCACATTGCAAATGCCAAGATGATGAATGGGAAAGATTCCATCAAACCAGCGAAGATGAACATGTTGGTCATCAAAGCAGGACGCATTTCAGGTTGACGAGCGATTCCTTCTAAAGTTTTAGAACAAATCAGACCCCAGCCAATCGCTGATCCAAGACCAGCAGCAGCCAAGATTACACCCACACCAATTGCTGTCGCAGAATAGATATCCGCAATAAATTGAGCTTCCATTCAGTTTACTCCTTAAAGTTTAAAGTTAAAGTTAAAAAAGCTTTTTACCCATCGCTGAGTAGGTGCGCTTAAACCTTTTGAATCAAAAGATTCTTTTCTGATTATCTCCTAGACGTGTCCATCACCTTCGTGATCATGTGCCATGCCTAGGTAAACAATGGTTAACACCATAAAGATGAAGGCTTGCAAGGTGATGACCAAAATATGGAAAATCGACCAACCAAGATCCAACACCGCTTGTAATGGTGCCCAGAATAGAGCAGCGGCACCCACTGCTAAAGTTCCACCAATCAAAGCGATCAGTAGATACACCAGCTCTCCAGCGAACATGTTACCGAACAGTCGGAGGGCTAGGGAAACAGGTTTTGCAATCTCTTCAATCGCTGTCATGATGATATTGACAGGGATGAATAGCTTACCGAAAGGGTGGAAAAGGAATACTTTAATGTATCCGCCCAGCCCTTTAACTTTGATATTGTAGTAAAGCACCAACGCAAAGACAGTAAATGCCATCGCCAAAGTCGTATTCAAATCAGTAGTTGGTACAATTTTCAAATGTGCTTCTGAGTTTCCAACCGCCAGTTGCCATAGATGTGGCAATAGATCAACAGGAATCAAGTCCATAAAATTCATTAAC
>JALUXI010000250.1 GCA_027019045.1 Piscirickettsiaceae bacterium
GTTAAAAAGCCGATAACCTCGCTTTTTGCAACGCACGGCAATTTGAGCTATTTTTCTAAAATCCCCAGTCCCGAACCCCTCGGACTGGGGATTTTTTAATCAGCACTGCCTTAACTGGACATTAAATTATGATTCATTTCCACCAAATCGACCGCCAAACCTTTCTTAAAGAGTATTGGCAAAAAAAGCCGTTATTGATTAAACAAGCCCTGCCTGATTTTATCTCTCCGTTAAGCCCAGAAGAGCTTGCAGGACTCTCGTTGGAAGAGGAGATTGAAAGCAGAATTGTGATTCAAAAAGGTGAGCAGGATTATTCGTTACTTACAGGGCCTTTTGATGAATCGACCTATCAATCACTGCCTGAACAGAATTGGACATTGCTTGTCCAAGGGGTCGATCGCATTGTGCCTGAAGTGACGACACTGCTAGATGAATTTAACTTTATTCCTCAATGGCGAGTGGATGACATTATGATCAGCTATGCCGCCCAAGGTGGCAATGTGGGTCCTCATTTTGACCATTACGATGTCTTCCTCTTACAAGGACTAGGCAAACGCCGCTGGCATCTCACCCAACAACACTGCACGCTGGACAACGCCGTTCCTGATACCGATTTACGCTTGATGTCCACATTCAATATCGAAGAAAGCTACCTCTGCGAACCTGGGGATGTCCTCTATATTCCGCCAAAATGGGGACATCATGGTGTGGGTGAAACGGATGATTGCATGACCTACTCCATTGGCTATCGCAGTTATCGAGGACAAGAACTTTGGGACAGTTATGGTGATTATCTTTCTGAAAATGGACTTTTTCAGCAGCTTTATCAAGACCCAGACTGGTCAGCTTTGAAAGCCCCCGCCGAAGTCACTTTAGAAAGTGTCAAGCAAGCTAAAGCCTTGCTACTTTCTGCAATCGTCGATCATAAGAAAGAGATTGATATGCGGCTTTGGTTTGGGCGTTTTGCCACCCAGCTGGATCAAGCCGCATTGCCGCTTCTTCCTGAGCCTTTATCAGATGACGAGGTGCCAACAGCTGCTGAATTTGGTGCTTTGTTAGCTCAAGGGGTTAAGCTAATACGAGACCCAGTAAGCCGCTTGGCTTTTACAGAAATCGAAACAGAGATGGGGAATGAAACCGTTTTATTTGTCAATGGCGGCGTAGAAGCAACAGAAAATGCCAGTAGCGATTGTATCCAGTATCTCGCCAACCATCGTTTTTATGACGGTGAAACACTGAATCACCACTGGCAACAACCCAACAACCAAGCATTGATCTTAAGCCTCTGGCAACAGCAAATTTTGCAGCTGCCAGAAGAAGTCTAAGAAAGCTTACTGCTCTAAAATAGCTTCAGGCTTGGTGTCTGAATCCATATAATCCTTATAGGCATGTCCCAGTTCCAATACTGCAGGTCGAACTTGATTATGGAAAACATAAGCTCGATCAGAATAGCCTTGTCTTGGGCTGTCCTGATCTTCAAAGTGCTTGGCTTCCATCTCCACCTGATGCCCGTTAATCACCTTAAAGTTCAGGTCGAAACGAGTTTTTAGCGTATCACCGTGTGTCTGCACTTCGACATTGCCTATACCGTGGACAATGCCATCTTTAGTATAAAGAAAAGTGGTCTGCTCATTCTGCTCTATCCACTTCTGGGTTTTCAATGCGACATTATCAGCCGTTGCTTCATAATCAGGCATTTCAATATCATCATAAACCGCCGTCACGACCTTCTGCTCAGGCTTAATCATCTGTGCAGGGCCGCAACCTGTTAGGGCTAAAACCGCTGTGGCGGCACTAAACAATAAAAAGTGTCGTCTTTTCATTTTTATTCCTCCTAAATCTCAATGGTTTCAAATCCATTCTCTTTAAGCATATCCATTGTCCCAGCATGGGTCAAGACAGCGTAGGAAGCGTTGTCATCATGCAAATAGCGAGCAGCGACTTCTCGCAGCTCGTCTAATGTGGCAGACAAAACACCTTCACGATAAGCTTTACGATGTTGTGGCGTGCGTCCGTAAAGGTCAAGATAAAACGCTTTTCTTGCTTCACCCGCAGGAGAACCTGGTTTATCCATCGCACTGATGACATTGAGAATGGCTTCATCCACATGATCCTGTTTTGCCTGTTCGCTCATTAGCCAGTTTTTAGCTTGCTTAAAGTCCTCAAAAGTATCCAATAATCGAGGATCACGATAGGAGAAGAAGCAGAAAGCACTTGCTTCAGCATTATAGGTTGCCCCTCCACCATAGGCTCCGCCCTGCTCACGAATCGCACTGTGCAGATAACCATTTCGTAGGCAAGCCCCTAATACTGCCAATTTGGGGGCATCAGGATGTCCAGCAGGCACCGCAGGATAAGCCATGGCACAGAAATTCACCTGTGTACTGGTCACCCACGCCTGTTTTACCGCTTGATGATTGGCGGCAAAGGTAAATGTTTGTGGCTGTTGAGGCGTATGCAAAATGCCCTGCCAATGCTTCTCCAACCCTTGAAGCGCATTCGGCATCCCAGCAGGATCATCAATCAATAATGACTGCTTACAAGAAGGGGTTAATTTGGCGGCGATTTCAGTAAAAGTTGCGCCTATGTTTTCCAAAGCCGACTCTTCACTCAAGAGGTCATCCAGTGCTTTAATTTGCTGAATCCCCTTAAAGCCATTGCGTTCAAAATTCCAGCGAGCCACAGGGGTAAAATTCTGCACTGCTGCTCCCATTGCGAGACCGTGTCCATTGCCCGTAATTCGATGCTCGACACTGCTACGAATCTGCTCTAACAGCTCTTTAATGCGTTGTGTCTCATCAAAACGAGGTGATAAAAAGGTCTCCTGCATTAAATCAGACAGTGCCGCTTGATTACGGTTTAACGCCTTACCTGATAGCACAAAATAGTGATAAAAATCATCCTCTTGGGTTAAATGAGAATGCAGAGAACTGCTGGCACTCAAACCACCTGTCACCGCTGCCTGCAGTGCTTGGGTTTGTAAATAATCCCGTTCACCACTTCCCAACTCGGTTAAGCAGGCATTAAAAAGCGGTAAATAGTGTGCTTGCTGCTCACTCAATGACGGCAACTCCACAATCAGTTGCTGATAGACAATGCCATTGGTTCCCTGCTCATAGCGAGTCAGGGGAAGTTCCCCCATTTGACCCTTCTCCCCTTTAAGTTGCTTAATCTCTTTAGGGATATCCTCTTTGGTCACTTCAGGCAAGATACTGGGGTCATCTTCCTGCTGTTGACGAGCTTGTAACGCTTTGGCCTGTTCAATGATTTCCTGCATTTCTTCAGGCGTTAAACGGGCTTTAATCTCTGCCAGTTTCGCTTTTTCTTCAGCCTCCTCTTTTCCAGACAACTCTGGATCGGGAGAGAGCGTAAGGGTGACTCGATGTGGATTATCAAGCAGCCACTCCTGAATCAAATTTGGAATAAAGTCAGGCTGCATCACCTCTTCTCGCAACGCCTCCAATAAGGCATCCGTATTCAGCAGGGCAATCGGGTCCCCTTCATGCATTGCTCCTGGTAGCGCATGCAACATCAGCTGCAGACCGTAAGGATAACTATCGCCCGTGATTTCTCGTTGAGACAACTCCAACTGGTGCAACATCGCCTCAACCAAACTGGCATCCACACCCTCTTTAACAATTTGCTCTAAAGTCTCCAAAATCAACTGTTCAATCGCTTGGGTATGCTCGGCTTCAGATCCTTGCACTCCAATCACAAATGCCATTTCACGATTAGAATCCTCTAGTCCACAGAGTGGAGAAGGGGCGGAAGCCAACTCGGTACTTTCCAATGCATGACGCATCGGGCAGGCACTATTATCCAATAGCACAGCTGATAACAGATGCGCTCTTAACACAGTTTTCGGATCCTTGTTTTCACCCAATAGCCAAGCGGTCACAATATGGGTTTTCTTTTCCGTCTCCTTCTCATCCAGTGCATAACGACCTGAAGCATATTGCGGCTCAGCATATCGCTGCTCTTTGCCAACCAAAATTTTAGATTTTTGTTCAGGGAAACGGTGCAGTGCCAACTGTTCAAACTGGGCTTGGTGTTCCGCCGCTGTGATGTCACCATAGGTCATAAAGACCGCATTGGAGGGATGATAATGACTACGGTGAAAATCAACTAACTGCTGATGCGATAACTCAGGAATATGTTTTGGATCACCGCCACTGTTATAGTGATAGGTGGTGGTAGGATAGAGTACACGAGTAAGGTTCTGCCACAGGGTCGAAATCGGCGAACTCATCGCCCCTTTCATCTCATTAAACACCACCCCTTTATAGACTAAATCCGACTCAGGGTTATCCATCTCTTCAAATTCATACCGCCAGCCTTCTTGGGCAAAGTCCAACGGATGGAGAATAGGAAAAAAGACAGCATCCATATAGACTTGCAATAGATTTTGGAAGTCTTTTCTATTCTCTGTCGCAAATGGATAAGCCGTCCAATCACTCGAAGTGAAGGCGTTCATAAAAGTATTTAAGGAGCGGCGAATCATCATAAAGAATGGATCCCGCACAGGGTATTTCTCACTACCACAAAGCGTGGTATGCTCCAAAATGTGTGCGACCCCCGTATCGTCCATCGGTACAGTTCTTAAACCCACAAAAAAGACATTTTGCGGATCATCCGCCTGCAAATGATAGTGATCTGCCCCCGTGGTTTTATGGCGATAGTGGGCGACATCGATATTGAGTGAGTCAATATGTTGCGTTGAAATATGTTCAAAAGTTTCAAACGGTTGTGTCAGGTTTGTCATTTTCTTCTCCTAGAAAAAAGGGTAGAAAAAAGGGGCTATCAAGCCCCCTCTTTTATCATGATCGAGTCGATCTAGTCTTGTTCGGCTTCTTTCATCGACAACTTCACTCGACCTTGCTTATCGATATCAATCAACTTAACCTTGATCTGTTGTCCTTCTTTGAGGTAATCATTGACATCCTCAACTCGCTCATCAGCGATTTGTGAGACATGCACCAACCCTTCTCTACCAGGCATATAGGCGACAAAAGCCCCAAAGTCCACAATCTTTTTCACCACCGCATCATAAGTTTTACCAATTTCAGGCTCTGCAATGATTTCATTGATGCGACGAATGGCTTCTTGTGCAGAGGCATCATCAGAAGCGGCGATTTTCACATTACCATCATCATCAATTTCAATCACGACCCCTGTTTCATCCGTCAAAGCACGAATAACAGAGCCACCCTTACCGATGATTTCTCTAACTTTTTCAGGCTTCACTTTTAGGGTGAAGAAACGAGGTGCCGTAGCGGCCACCTGCTTATTAGGCGCAGAGATGGCTTTCGCCATTTCGCCTAAGATGTGTAAACGACCCGCTTTGGCTTGGTCTAGTGCGATGGACATAATCTCTTCGGTAATCCCTGTGATTTTTATATCCATCTGCAAAGCCGTAATCCCTTGATCAGTCCCAGCCACTTTAAAGTCCATATCACCCAAGTGATCTTCATCACCCAGGATATCGGATAAGACGGCAAAGTCATCACCTTCCTTAATCAACCCCATTGCAATCCCCGCCACAGGGGCTGCAATCGGCACCCCTGCGTGCATCAATGACATGGAGGTGCCACAAACCGTCGCCATGGAGCTGGAGCCATTGGATTCGGTAATTTCAGAGACCACACGGATGGTATAAGGAAATTCTTCTTCGGTCGGTAACATGGCAGAGACCGCACGCCGTGCTAACATCCCATGACCAATCTCACGACGACCAGGCGCACCAACGCGTCCTGTTTCTCCTACTGAATAGGGAGGGAAGTTATAGTGCAGCATAAAGCGATCATTATAAGAACCCGCTAAATCTTCCACCATCTTGGCATCTTTTTCTGTACCCAAGGTGGTAATCACCAATGCTTGCGTTTCACCACGGGTAAAGAGTGCTGAACCATGTACCTGAGGCAGTACACCGACTTTAGCAATGATTGGACGAATGGTTTGATTATCTCGCCCATCAATACGAGGCTCGCCACAAATAATACGCCCACGAACAATCTCTTTTTGTAACTTGCTAAACGCCTGCTCAATCTCCGCTGCAGAGAAACACCCTGGTTCATCTTCTTCAGAAGCCAGTGCTTCAATCGCTTTCTGTTTAGCTGCATTCAATGCTGCATAACGCTCCATCTTGTCAGCAATGCGATAAGCATCTTCCACTTCAGGTTTAATCAAGTTATACACCGCTTCAATCAAGGCTGCATTTTCTTCTGGTGGTGTCCACTCCATTTGTGGCTTGCCGACTTCTTCAGAAAATGCTTGAATGGCATCAATGGCACACTGCATCTGCTGATGCCCAAACATCACGGCTCCTAGCATCTCTTTTTCCGTCAATTCAGATGCTTCAGACTCCACCATTAAAACGGCTTTTTTGGTGCCTGCTACACTCAATTCTAAGTCTGACTCTTCCAATTCAAATTCACTTGGATTCAGCAGGTATTCACCATCTTTAAAGCCCACGACTGCAGCACCAATTGGACCTTGGAAAGGCACGCCTGAAATCATTAAAGCAGCTGAAGTCCCTAACATGGCGGGTACTTCTGTGCCGACTTCTGGATCTAACGACAAAACCGTCGCAATCACCTGAACTTCATTCATAAAGCCTTTAGGGAAAAGTGGGCGAATTGGACGGTCAATAAGGCGAGAGGTCAAAGTCTCTTTTTCTGAAGGACGACCTTCTCGCTTGAGAAAGCCCCCAGGAATTTTCCCTGCTGCATAGGCCTTTTCTTGATAATTGACGGTCAAAGGAAAGAAATCTTGACCTTCTTTCACACTTTTAGCGGCGACCACCGTGACCAATACACGGGTTTCTCCCATGCCG
>JALUXI010000251.1 GCA_027019045.1 Piscirickettsiaceae bacterium
TGAATGGGGTTTAAGCATAATTACAGTAGCGGGGTGATGATGCGGAAGAGGTTTTCGAGCAGTTGGATGGTTGAGTTGGGATTCGGCTGGTAGGGTTTGGATTGCTGAATCAGGTTGTCTGCCCACTGTTTCATCTGTTGTGCCAGTGCGGTGTCATAGGCAAAACTGACCATTTCGTAGTTGACAAGCAGGGAACGATAATCCAGATTGGCAGAGCCGAGAACAGTGACTTCTCTATCAAAGATAAATAGCTTGGCATGTACCATATTTTTATCATAACAGTAGATATTTGCCCCCATTTCATGAAGTTCACGCATATAGGAGCTACGCCCCCAGTCAAAAATGAGATGGTCAGTTTTGGCGGGGGTGAGCAGTGTGACTTCTACGCCTTTTTTGAGGGCAATATAGAGGGCATCTAAAATATTATGGCTGGGAATGAGGTAGGGGGTTACCAAGAGAATCTCTTTTTCAGCATTGAGAATGGCTTGAAGGAGACTTTCAAGTAAGGCATCTGTTGCTATATCAGGGCCTGAAGGTACGGCTTGGAGGAGGATAGGGTAAAAGCTGTTTTCAGTGGATAAAAGTGGTGGGGTATAGTTTGAAAGGGGGAGGTGTTCGCCTGTGGTGTAGTGCCAGTCTGCTTGAAATACGGTGAGATAGGGTTGGCAATCTTCGCCTTCGATTTTAAAGCAGAGATCAATCCAGCTTTGGTGTTGGGTTGAATTGCTGAGATAGTCTTCGGAAAGATTGATGCCGCCTGTAAAGAGGGTGTGTTCGTCAATCAGGTAGATTTTTCGGTGGGTACGGAGGTTGATGCGATTTTTGAGCAGGGCTTCAAATGGATGAAAAAAGGCGATCTGCACACCTGCCTGTCGATAGGGGGCAAGTTTCCATGGTTGGAGGTAGAGAGGGATGGCACCAAAGGCATCTATCAATAGTCTGACTTTAATCCCTTGTTGGGCTTTATGAGCTAGTTTTTCTAGGAGTTGAGTGCCAATCGCATCCAGTTCAAAAATATAGGTCTCAAAGTAGAGGCTGTGTTGGGCTTGGTCAATCGCATCGAGCATCGCTTGATAGGCTAAGTGTGCATCGGGTAGAACGGAGAGACGGTTGTTTTGGCTGGGAGCGGCAAGGTGATTGCCTTCAATCAATTTGGCGAGATTTTCGGATAGGGCAGAGGTGTTGAGTTGTGGGTGGCTGGAGGGCAAGTGGTCAAAGTGGATGGTGGGTTTGGGGGTGCGGTAGAGGATTTTTCGAGAGCCGAAAATCAGATAGAGGAGTACGCCACCGAAAGGAATCAAAATCAGTGCGAGCATCCAGGCAATCAGGCTTTGAGCGGGTCGCCGTTGATAGAGCATATGAATTAGGCTCAGGACGACCAGTAGGGTGTTGAGGATAAAAAGCGTGTCGCTCATTAGTGACTTCTCAATGAGTCCTCGATCAATTCAAGTAAAGTGGCGGTAAGTTGCTCCTGTTGTTGGGTTGATAAGGCTTGGTTTTCAAGTGTGGAAATGAGGAAAATGTCTTCGACCTTTTCACCGATGGTATTGATTTTGGCATCATGCATCCGAATTTGATTGAACTTGAAGGCCAGTGCAATCCGTGAAAGCAGTCCTGGAATATCTTTGGTCGTGATTTCCAGTTCAGTATAGCGATCGGATTTTTTGTGAAACTCAATTTGGGTGGGGGTTTCAAAACAGCGCATCCGTCTTGGCAGGGGTTTTTCAGGTGGTTGTTCAGGAGCAACTGGGTGTGCCATCAGTTGTGAGAAATCAGATAATAGGCGTTGAATGGCGGTTTCGTCCGTAATCGGGTTTTGCTCGGCATCGAGCAGATAGATGAGTACCAAAGTCATTCCTTTTTTGGAGGTGTAGATTTTGGCTTCTACAATATTGAGGTTGCGTTTTTCAATCAGGTAGGTGATGTCGGCAAAAAGGTAATCTCTGTCTGGAAGGAAGAGCATCAACTCAGATGCCCCTCTTTGGGTGCTGGGTTCAAAGTTGATCATCAATCCATTAAAGTCAGCTTGATAGAGTTTTTTGGTCAAGCGGGCAATTTCGTCGGCGGTTTGGCGGCTGAAGAAATCGGAGTGTTCGAAGCATTGCCACAGATGACTGTAGTCTTGAGAGCGGATTTCGCGTTTACTAAGGAGTTCTCTAGCTTTCTCTTTGTTTTGAAGCGCTTTGTTTTCTTTGTCTTTGGGAAAATGCGCCGTTTTGTCCAAAACTTGTGTCGTTTGGTTGTAAAGTTGAAGAAATAGAGCATTTTTCCAGTCGTTCCAAACGCCATCAGAAGTGGAGATGACATCAGCTAGCGTAAGCAGGTAGAGATAATCGAGATGTGCTTGATCTTTGACGATTTGGGCAAACTTTGCAATTTCACTGGGATCTGAGAGATCTCTGCGTTGAGCAAAATCAGAAAAATCAAGATGGTGACGGACTAGCCAGCTAATCAGTTGAGTGTCTTTTTCTGGGAGGTTATGACAATGTCCAAATTTGAGTGCCTCTTCCGCTCCTAATACTTCATGCTTGCCACCTCGGCCTTTGGCAATATCATGAAACAGCCCTGCCAAGAAAAGGAGTTCAGGTTTACAAATCTGTTGAGCGACTTTGTGTGCTGTGGGGAATTCATAGGCGAATTCATCGATAAAAAACCGTCGTAGGTTGCGAATCACTAAAATGGTGTGTTCGTCCACCGTATAGGCGTGAAAGATATTAAACTGCATCAGCCCACTGATTTTTTGGAAAGCGGGCAGATAGGCCGAGAGAATACCGTAGGTGTGCATGCGTTTTAATGAGGCATACACCCCTTGTGGTTGCCGTAGGATTTCAATAAAGAGGGCTTTATTGAGGGGGTCTTTGCGGAAGGCATCGTCAATTTTATTGAGGTGGTTGCGAATTTGACGGATGGTTCTGGCTCGGATACCGTCAATTTCGTCTTTAAAGTGCTCCAGAATAATAAAGGTTTCCAGAATGGCGCTGGGGGTCTGCTCCAGAATATCGGGGTTGTGTAAATCCAAATAGCGATCGACAATTTGAAAACGGGGGTTGACGGGCATAATTTGGGGCGTGGCAGCGGTAAATAGCTCTTCCCTAAAGTGTTGAAGGAGGGATTCATTGAGGTTGCTACTGATCTGCACATTGCGATAGTAGCGACTCATAAATTGTTCAACCGCCAACTTATGGGGTTCGTCTTTGAAGCCAAACAGCTCTGCGACCTTTTGTTGGTTTTCAAACAGCAAACGGTCTTCATGTCGCTTTTTGAGCATATGCAGCGCAAAGCGGATGCGGTTGAGATAGAGGTAGGCGGCTTCTAGTTCTTGATATTCAGCGGGAGTAATAAACTGATGTCGCACTAAGTCATTGATAGAACGGGCATTGAAATGGCGTTTGGCGACCCAAAAAATGGTTTGAATATCTCGCAAACCGCCAGGGCTTTCTTTAAGGTTGGGTTCAAGTTGGTAAAGGGTGTCATGGAAGCGAGCGTGGCGTTGTTGCTGTTCTTTGAGTTTGGCGGTAAAAAAGTCCTTACTTGGCCAAAAATCAGGTAGTTTCCATAGGGCTTGTACCTGTTCAAATAGGGTGTAGTCACCCGTAATCCATCTTGCTTCGAGTAGGTTGGTGGCGGTGACAATATCCTCTAAACCCGCCTTTTTGCACTGTTCTACGGTGCGAACGGCATGACCGACATTAAAGCCCAAATCCCAAAGTAGGGTGAAGAAGGCAGAAAGAGGCTCACTAAAGGATTCGCACTCATTGCAGACAATGAGTAAATCTACATCTGAGTAGGGCTGCATCTCTTCTCGACCATAGCCACCGACGGCAATCAGTGCGGCTTCTTGATGCTGTTCGCCTAAAAAGTGCTTCCAAATCTGTTTGAGTAGCTGGTCAATAAAGAGGCTGCGTTCATGCAGCAGTTGTGCCACAGGGGTGCCAGATTGAAAGCTGTCAAACTGATGTTGGTTAAGGTTTGTCAGCACCTGTTTTCCAGTGGTTAAGGTCTCTTTGGTTTGACCTGACTGGAGTGCTTTGATAAAGTTCGGGAGCGGATTTTCTTGAGATGCTGACATGGATTTTAACCTTTATGGAAGAACGGGGTTTTCATTAGGTCTCAGGGTGAAGATTTCATAGCCATTTGGGGTGACGACTAAGGTGTGTTCCCATTGGGCAGAGAGCTTGCGGTCTTTGGTAACCACTGTCCATTGATCGGGCAGGACTTTGATATCGGGTTTGCCTAGGTTGATCATCGGTTCAATGGTAAAGACCATGCCAGGCTCTAATACAATCTCTTTTAGGCTCTCTTCTGGATAGTGCAGTACTTGCGGTTCTTCATGGAATTCAGCCCCAATCCCATGTCCACAATATTCTCGCACCACGGAGCAGTTGTTTTTCTCTGCGTGTTCGGTAATGGCGGTGGCAATATCATAAAGGGTGTTGCCAGGTTTGACCTGTTCAATGCCTAGCCACATACATTCATGTGCGATTGTGCAGAGGCGGTGAGCAAAGGGTTTGACCTGACCAACTTCAAACATACGGCTGGTGTCTCCATGATAGCCATCTTTGATGACGGTGACATCAATATTGACGATATCCCCTTTTTTGAGTTTCTTTTTATCATCAGGAATACCGTGGCAGACCACTTGGTTAATGGAGATGCAGCTTGAGGCAGGGAAGCCATGATAGTTTAAGGTGGCGGGAATCGTGCCTTGTACGGTAGTCATATAGTCATGCATGATTTGGTTAAGTTCGCCCGTGGTGACCCCAGGTTTTACATGGGGTTCAATCATGACGAGGACATCGGCGGCGAGTTTGCCAGCAATGCGGAGTTTTTCAAGTTCTTCTTCGGTTTTGATTTTTATGCTCATGAGATGTTTTTCGCTATCAAGTAGTTGAGGAATAGGTTTGTTTATGGTATAAATGCCGCCGCTTTCCATTGGAAGCAGTGAAAAAGCAAATTTTAACAGAAATCCACACGCTTATCAGAACAACGCTTGGGGTGCCGCATGGTTTTATGGCTATTCGCGGTTCAAGGGTTGGATGAGCGGAGGTATAACCCAATATATGGAGAAAATATCATGGCACAAGTTACCATGCGTCAACTACTAGAAGCGGGTGTCCACTTTGGTCACCAAACGCGTTACTGGAACCCTAAAATGGCACCTTACATCTTTGGTGCGCGTAACAAGATTCATATCATTAACCTTGAAAAGACTTTGCCTCTTTTGAATGATGCTTTGAACTTTGTGGGCAAAATTGCAGCCGATAAAGGAACGGTTCTATTTGTCGGTACTAAGCCTGCTGCACAAGAGATTATCGAAGAAGAAGCGAAACGATGTGGCATGCCTTATGTCAATCACCGCTGGTTAGGTGGAATGTTGACTAACTTCAAGACCATTAAACAGTCTATCAAGAAGTTGAAAGAAATCGAAGCGATGGAAGCGGATGGCACTTTAGATAAATTGACCAAGAAAGAAGCTTTGATGATGAGCCGTAAAAAAGAGAAGCTTGAGCGCGCTTTAGGTGGGATCAAAGATATGCGTGCCATGCCTGATGCGATTTTTGTGATTGATACAGGTAAAGAGCATATTGCCATCAATGAAGCAAAGAACTTAAATATTCCTGTGATTGGTGTTGTTGATACTAACCATGACCCTCGTGAAGTGGATTATGTGATTCCAGGTAACGATGATGCGATTCGTGCCATCAAGTTGTACTGCTCTGCAGCAGCGGATGCCATCATTGAAGGCAAAGACAGCATCACCACTGCAGCGAAAGATGATGATTTCGTAGAAGCTGACGAAGCGGAAGCGGCAGAAGCGTAAGTTTTTTAGAAGTAAAAACTAGAGAGCTTTGCACGAGATGGCTACACGGATAAAAAAGGCTAAAATTCCCCGACTCTTCGTTGAAAAACTTGGCAATAGCTGGCTATTACCTGCGTTTTCCGCCTAGATTCGAGCAATTTTATCTCTTTTTTCTCCCGCGACCCACTCGTGCAAAGCTCTCACTAATTTTTTAAAATTCCCAGTCCCGCATAGTCGGGAGTGGGTTTTTATTTTCGGATATTTAAAGAGGAAAAGATCATGGCAGCAATTACTGCAAAAATGGTGAAAGAGTTGCGTGAAACAACTGGCGCAGGGATGATGGATTGTAAAAAAGCATTGTCTGAAACAGATGGTGATATGGATGCAGCGATCGAGTTCTTGCGTAAAAAAGGCATGGCGGGTGCAGATAAGAAAGCAGGGCGTGTGGCAGCAGAAGGCGTGATTGCAATTGCTATTTCTGATGACAAGAAAAAAGGTGCTATCGCTGAAGTCAACTGTGAAACTGATTTTGTTGCAAAAGGTGATGAGTTTAAAGACTTCGCAAATGAAGTTGCTCAAATCGCCCTTAATCAAAATGTGGTGGATCCAGAAGCGATTTTGAATGAAAAAATGGCCTCTGGTGCGACTGTGGACGAGCGTCGTCGTGAGTTGATTGCGAAAATTGGCGAAAACATGACGATTCGTCGTATTGGTGAATTGGAAACCACTGGGCTTGTCGGTAGCTACCAGCATGGTGAGAAGATTGGTGTCATTGTGGCGATTGAAGGCGGTGATGAAGCCTTGGCGCGTGATATCGCAATGCATATTGCAGCGACTAACCCTAAAGCGTTGGATGCAGATAGCCTAGATCCTGAATTGGTCGAAAAAGAGCGTGCTTTCCAAATTGAACAGGCACAAGAGAGTGGTAAGCCAATGAATATCATTGAGAAGATGATTGAAGGGCGTATGCGTAAGTTCTTGCA
>JALUXI010000252.1 GCA_027019045.1 Piscirickettsiaceae bacterium
CCACACCAGAAAGTTGCACCACATCCTTCCACTTTTCATAGCGCTTCAAAACCGATTTTGGCAAACGATCTAATTGCTTCGCCACCTGTTTATGCTCATAAACAACCCACATACTAAAAATAGTATTGACTTAATACCCCAAAGTCAACCTCGCTTTCAAAAAGTAAGTGTGCATTGTTCTCAACATCATCCCGCACAGCAGGACAGTTGGGAGACATCTTGGGTAAAGGTTTGGGCGCATAACTTCAGCCCTTCCACTTGGGTTAAATAGGGGAATAGCATTTCTGCCAGATCATTCACCGTCATCCCTTGGGCAATAGCCATTGAAGCGGTTTGAATTATCTCGCCTGCCACATCTGCCACCATTTGCGCCCCCACTAAACGCAAAGTCTCCGCTTCTGCCACCAGCTGAATAAAGCCTTCCGTCTTAAAATTCGCCAAGGCTCTAGGCACATGCACCAAATCCAATTTTCTAGACACCACCTTCATGCCCTGTGCTTCCGCCTGCTCTGGACTCAACCCCACTGTCGCCACTTGAGGATCGGTAAACACCACCTTGGGCAAGACCGAAAGATCTAACCGCTCCTGCCCACCGAGCATATTTTTCCCCGCCCGAGTGCCTGCGGCTGCTGCCACATAAACAAACTGTGGAGACTGCGTACAATCCCCCGCCGCATAAATGGATGGCTGGGTCGTTTGCAAATTTTCATTCACCTTAATCCGTCCTCGTGCATCCACTAATACGCCCGCAGACTCAAGATTCAATCCATCCGTATTCGCCTGACGACCTGTAGCAATCAGCAACTGCTCAGCACACAACTGCTCTCCCATCTGCGTCACACAGTGAAACGCATTTTCCGAATAGCTGACTGAATGCAAGGTTGTGTGTTCTAAAATCGTCATCCCCTCCTTCACCAACACCTTTGTCAATAAGGCACCTATCGCTGCCTCTTCTTGAGACAACAAGGTCGTACGAGCCAATAAAGTCACTTTGGTTCCCAGCCTTAAAAACGCTTGAGCCATCTCCAACGCCACCGCCGAAGCCCCGACCACAATCAAACTTTTAGGCGTAGTTGGCGTAAATAACGCCTCTGTGGAAGTCCAATAGGGTGTCTCGGTCAATCCCTCAATCTCTGGCACATGAGGGCGAGAACCCGTTGCAATCAACACCTTATCCGCTTCAATCTGCTGAACGCCCCCTGAAGCCAGCTCAATTTTTAATGACTGACTGCTTAAAAACTTTGCTCGTCCATGAATCAATTCAATGGATGGATAATCCGCCAAAACATCTTCATATTTCGCCAACCGTAATTCCTCCACCCGACTTTGGATTTGTTGAGCCAAACCTGCACGATCCAACGAAAAGGAAGACAACTTAAGAGCAGGAAACGCCGTTTGCTTGCTCTCTTGAGCGATTTTGGCAGCACTGATCAATATTTTTGACGGCACACACCCCACATTGACACAGGTACCGCCAATTTGCGGTTGCTGCTCAATCATCCACACCTTCGCCCCTGCTTTTGCCAGCTGTATCGCCGCTGCAAATGCCGCCGAACCAGAACCGATAATCGCTACCTTTAAAGGCTGTTGGCTTGCCTGACAGCTTGACTCACAGCTTGTTTCGCAATGCTCACTCATCACACCCCTCCTATTTTTTCACCTTTGAAGGATAACCCGCCGCTGCTGTCGCTTTCATTAAATCCTCAAGCTTTACCAAAGTATCTTCATACTTCACCTTAGCCGTTTTTGTTTTTAAGGAAGCCTCCACCTGCTTAACCCCCTTAAGCTTCAATAGAGATTTTTTAACGGTAATCGGACAGACTGCACAATACATACCAGGCACCGCCAGCACAACCGTCTTTTCCACCGCCAAAACATTCAAAGAAGCTAACAACCCTAAAACCAATATCAACTTTTTCATCTTTCGTTCTCCTTAATACAACCAAGACTCAGGCAATAATGGAATCCACCATGAAGAGGATACTAAAATCGTTGCGATCCCCAATGCCACCCAAAACAGACGGCGGCGGTTCTTAAGGAAGCGCTGATTAAATCCCTTGGCTTCTGGGCAAGCCAAATGTTCAGAGTCAAGGCATCTTTTCGCAGGCGTATGTCGATACGGTAAGAAAAGATAACGCAGAGGCTGGACATTTGGCTTAGACCCCTTCGGGCGGGGCTTTAAGGGGCAGCTTCGTTGTTGGGCTTTTTGACAAGGGCTAGCCATTGCCTGCAAAGCCCGCCTAGAATCTGCCTCCTTAAAGTCCCGCAGAAGCTCAAGCGATTTAATCAGCGCTTCCTTAATCACCCTGGGCACAGCACAAGCACTGCCAGCCTGACAATTTGACTGAGGCTTATACAAACCCCATCCCACCCAAAGAAACAGCAATGCGGTGACCACAATAAAATAGGGTTTTAACGGCTCAAATATCGCCAAACTGGCAATCCAAGAACCACTCACTCCCAATAAAAGCAGCACCAAAGGCCCTGCACAGCACAAGCTCGCCCCAATCGCAGCGGCCACCGCACCTAAAATAGGTAATTTAGAATGTTGAATTGACATAAACACCTCCTAACCGAATTCAACCAGCTGAATTCAATTTCATCATAACCCTGTACCTAGGTACGGAATCAAGATAAAATCTCAATTTCTTGAGAACTTTGCATGAGTGGGACGCGAGAGAAAAAAGAGATAAAATTTCTCGAATCGAGGCGGAAAACGCAGGTAATAGCCAGCTATTGCCAAGTTTTTCAACGAAGAGTCGGGGAATTTTAGCCTTTTTTATCCGTGTAGCCATCTCGTGCAAAGCTCTCTTCTTAATAGGAGAAACACCATGTCAGAACAGAAAAGTAACCCCCTCACCATTGGACAGCTTGCTAAAATGGCCTCAGTTTCCGTCGAAACCATTCGTTTTTATCAACGCAAGCACCTCATCCCCACGCCACCTAAACCCTATGGCAGTATTCGGCGTTATAGCTTAGAAGATGTCAAAAGAGTGCGATTTATCAAATCTGCCCAAAAACTAGGATTTAGCCTTGCTGAAATCGCAAATCTACTCAGACTTGAAGATGGCACCCACTGTGCCGAAGCCAAAGCGATTGCAGAAAGTAAACTGATCTCAATCCGACAAAAAATTGCCGACCTCAAGACGCTAGAAAAAATTTTAGAAAGCTACACCTCAAACTGTGAAAACAAAACCAACAACACCCCCTGCCCCATCATCTCCAACCTGTTTAATGACCCGTTTGTTTAACAAAATGCTAACTAAATGCCTTTCTCAAATCTCACTTGTTTAAAAGTGCCATTAAAGATTAGTCTATAATATAGCTTTTTATTCAATCCCAAGACTGTCATGCCCTCAACGAATCAAGTCCCCCATTTACAAACCGCCCTCACAGGCCCCCTTCAAGAGCTAGAGCAACATCTCATTGACCATAGCAAACAGATTGAAGCTTGGTTTCGCAAGCAATTTCAGCTCACGCCGCCGCCCTTCTACTGCTCGGTTGATCTTCGCAATGCGGGTTACAAGCTCGCCCCTGTGGACACCAATCTTTTTCCAGCAGGCTTTAATAACCTCCACCCTGACCTACGGCCATTGGCGATTCAAGCTGCCCAACAAGCCGTCCAAGCCGCCTGCCCAATTGCTGATGGCGTGCTGATTATCCCTGAAAATCACACCCGCAACCTCTTCTATCTAGAAAATGTCTGCACCCTGCAAGACATTTTGGAAAACGCAGGCTATGAAGTCCAAGTCGGCAGCCTCAACCCAGAGATCACCGAAGCCACTGACATTGAACTCCCTTCAGGCAATACCCTCACCCTCAAACCACTTCAACGCCAAGGTGACCGAGTTGGCGTGGATGACTTCTTCCCCTGTGCTGTGCTGCTCAATAATGATCTCTCAGGTGGCCGCCCCGAAATCCTAGAAAACATCAACCAAACCCTGCTTCCTCCCTTGGATTTAGGCTGGGCGAGTCGCTATAAAACAGATCACTTCCACCACTATGAAGCGGTCACCGCTGATTTCGCCCAACTCATTGATATTGACCCTTGGGTCATCACTCCCAAATCGGTTGCTTGCGGCCCCATCAACTTTAAAGAACGCATCGGGCTGGAGTGTCTCGCTGGGGCGGTCAATAGCGTCTTGCAAGAAACCCAAGAAGCCTACAACAAACACCAAATCTCCTGCAAACCGTTTGTCATTATCAAATCCGACAGCGGCACCTACGGCATGTCTATTATGTCCGTCAGCGACCCTGAAGAGGTGCTGAATCTTAACCGTAAGCAACGCAATAAAATGGCCTCGGTGAAAGAAGGGCTGCAAGTTGAACAGATGCTGGTGCAAGAAGGGGTCTACACCTATGAAGACATTGAAGGGGCGGTCGCCGAACCTGTGGTCTATATGATTCACAACCATGTCATCGGTGGCTTCTACCGCGTGCATACTGGCAAAACCGCCACCGACAACCTCAACTCCCCAGGCATGCACTTTCTCCCCATCTCCTTTGAAAGTGCGGGGGTCACCCCCGATGCCTCCCAAGCCCCCGATGCCACCCCCAACCGCTTCTACGCCTACGGTGTCGTCGCCCGCCTCGCCCTACTGGCAGCGGCAAGAGAGATTGCTGAAGCGAAAAAAGGTCAAGCCCAATGAAGCAGCTTAAAGTCGGGGTCGTCATGGATCCGATCGAATCGATCAAACCCCACAAAGACAGCACCTTTGCCATGTTGCTTGAGGCTCAACGCCGTGGGCATCAACTCTGGTACATGACCCCACCCGACCTTTACCTCAAAAATGGCCATCCCTTTGCCGAACAGACCGAACTCAAAGTTTGGGATAGACCCAACCCCAATAGCACTGAGCAGTACTACGGCTTTGGCGGCACCTTTGACCAATCCCTCACCGAACTTGACATTATTCTCATTCGCCAAGACCCGCCGTTTAATAACGACTATCTTTACAGTACCCAACTGCTAGAGTTAGCGGAGAAAGCGGGCGTACTGGTCGTCAATAAACCGCAAAGTCTTAGAGACTGTAATGAAAAACTATTTGCCCAATGGTTCCCTGAATGTATCCCCCCCTCCTTGGTTTCTGCCCAACCACACCGAATTAAACAGTTTATCGCTGACCACCAAGACACCATTTTAAAACCCCTTGATGCCATGGGCGGTAGCTCCATTTTCCGAGTCAAAGCGGGCGATCCCAATACCAATGTCATTATCGAAACCATGACCGACTTCGGCAAACACCACATCATGGCACAAACCTACCTACCTGAAATCAAAGACGGTGATAAACGCATCCTGCTCATCAACGGCGAACCCATCCCCTACGCCCTCGCCCGCATCCCCGCTGAAGGCGAAACCCGTGGCAATATCGCCGCAGGCGGCACAGGCGTGGGACAACCGCTTTCTGAACGAGACCACTGGCTCTGCCAACAAATCGCCCCCACCCTACAAGCCAAAGGTCTGCACTTTGTTGGCCTTGATGTCATTGGCGACTACATCACCGAAATCAATGTCACCAGCCCCACCTGCATCCGAGAACTCGATGCCCAATTCGACCTCAATATTGCTGGCGTGCTGTTTGATCATCTTGAAAAGCAAATCCAATTATGAGCTGATTTATACTTACAAGCCTATTAATAATTACTGCTCTCGCTTATTTTACTTGGGACAATATCAAATACCCTAAGCTGCCACAATCCTTTCAATTGCTTTAAATTCCGAAGCCTTGGCTATTTCCGCCTCTTCCAGATCATAAGCGGCCTGTAAATTTGTCCAAAATTGGGCAGTTGTTCCCAACACCAAACTCAAGCGGATGGCTGTATCTGCTGTAATTGCTCGTTTACCATGCACAATTTCATTGACCCTACGAGGAGAAACCTTCATGCTTCGTGCCAATTTATTTTGTGAAATCCCCAAAGGCTGAAGAAACTCTTCTAGCAATATCTCGCCTGGGTGAACGTTCTCTAATCTCTTCATCTTACCTCCTAATGGTAATCCACGATTTCTACATCCAATACTCGCCCATCATTCCAAACAAAGCATATTCGCCATTGCTGATTGATACGAATACTATACTGTCCAGCCCGATCACCCTTTAATGCTTCCAAATGATTTGCAGGTGGAATGAGTAAATCCTCCAAGGTCACAGCAGCATCTAACATGCGTAATTTCATGCGAGCCTTCCGCTGAATCGCCTGCGGTAACTTTTTAGAAAACTGACCTCTAAAGACCTTTTGGGACGCTTTATCTTTAAAACTATGAATCATAAATTTGATTATAACGCCTCTCGTTATATGTCGCAATGCGTCATAATCAAGTCACTTGATTTAACCCTTCATGCCATGCACAATGCAACCCAACTTTACAGAAAATAAACACACCGTTAAAAAAATGCCAAAATCCCCAGTCCCGCTAGCACTTTTCGTCCTCACTGCCTTTTTCTGGCTCACAGGCTGTCAAGAGAAGCCGCTTCAGACTTATCAGCAGACTTTCTATGTCTTTGGTACAGAGGTGAATATTGAGCTATTGAGTGATTCACCACAAACCGCTAACCAAGCAATTCATCAGGTGGAACAGCGGTTTCAGCGGTTTAATCGTGAATGGCACGCTTGGGAGCAAGGCGGATTGATCGCCAAAGTCAACCGAGCGATTGCTCAGCAGCAACCCATCACTGTACCTGAAAGTGTCAAAGCCTTTATTCTAAAATCTCAACGCCTCTCCAGCCAAAGCCAAGGCTATTTTGATCCTGGGATTGGACAACTCATTGCCCT
>JALUXI010000253.1 GCA_027019045.1 Piscirickettsiaceae bacterium
ACAGGGGATTTTAGAATTTTCTGATGGGTTTTCTCTGTTTTCCATTTTAGTTTTCCTTATTGAGTAGTTTTAGCCGTAAAGAGTTGGAGATGACGATAAAGGAGCTGAGTGACATCCCTAGTGCAGCCCCCCAAGGAGGAATCCAGCCGAGTGCAGCGAAGGGAACAGCGGTGAAATTATAGCCGACCGCCCAAAATAGATTTTGTAAGATGATATGACGGGTTTTGAGCGCAATCACTCGCATTTTAGGCAGTCGGTTAAGCTTGGGTGTCATGAGGACAAAATCACTGTTCATCTGTGCTAAGTCAGTGGCTTCAGCAAAAGAGATAGAAACATCTGCTGCTGCCAAGGTGGGGGCATCATTGATACCATCTCCTACCATGACAACTTTATGCCCTGCTTGCTGGTGTTGTTGAATCCAACGCAGTTTGTCTTGAGGTTGAAGGTGGCCATGGAAGGTTTTAATGCCTAATTCATGCGCAATCCGAGCCACTGAGTCTGGGTGGTCTCCACTTAGAATGACTAAGTGATCAATGCCTTGCTGTTTGAGCTGTTGCACCATCTCTTTGCCATTTTCACGGAGTTTGTCATGTAAAATAAACAGGGCTTCAACTTGTCCTTCTTGACAGAGCGAAATGACGATATGACCTGATCGTCGAGCTTCCATTAACTTTTCCTCAACCACTGGAGCGAGTGAGTGGTCGGGGTCTTTGCAGAAATCAATTTTGCCGATACACCAGTGTTTGCCCTCTATCACACCTTGAATGCCTTGGCCTGGTGTATTCACCAGTTGTTTGATTTTAAAGGGAGGGTGTTCAGGGTTCAGGTGGCACTGTTGAAGGAGTTTTTCGTTCTTAAGCGATTTGGCAATAGGGTGTTCCGAGTGCCACTCTAAGCTGGCAGCAATGGCGAGGTAAGTGGAGAGAGGTGTGTTGGGTTTGAGTTGATCGGTGGCATGGGTTTCTTCTGTATCGATGAGAACAATCTCTTTGAGTCTGGGGTGTCCTTGGGTGAGGGTGCCTGTTTTATCAAAGATGAAGGTGTCGGCTTGTGAAAGTGTCTCAATCGCTGCCATATTCATAGGGAGCACCCCCATTTTAGCAAAAGCCCCAGAGCTTAATGAGAGGGCGACCGGTGTCGCCAGTGCCAATGCACAAGGACAGGTGATAATGAGTACTGAGATGACAATGGGAAGCACTCTTTCAGGATCAATTTGCCACCAAATAGCCATGGTGGCAAGTGCAATGAGCAGGATGGCGAGGACAAACCATTTGGCCGTTTGTTCAGCCAGCTGGGCATACTCTGGTTTGGATTCGATCCCCTTATCGAGTAGGGTGCGAATATCGTTTAGGGTGGATTGGTTGCTGTTGCGTTCCACTCGCATGACGATGGGTTGATCGACATTACAACTTCCACTGATGAGCGTGTCTCCTGTTTGGTGGAGGACGGGCATCACTTCCCCTGTGAGCAGGGATTCGTCGAAACTACTCTGCCCTTGATGCAAGATACCATCCACAGGGACGGTTTCGCCTGGGTTGAGTTTGACGAGATCTCCGTGCTTGAGTTCTGTGACCAAAACGGTCTCGCATCCCTCGTCCGTTAAGCGTTCCGCAGTTTTGGGGATGACTTTGAGGAGGCGGTCTAAGGAGTTGCCTGCAATAATACGACCATTGAGTTCAAAGTAACGGGCAATCAGAATTAACACAATAAACATGGCGATGGAGTCGAAATAGACTTCATGCCGTTGGGTAAAAGTGGCGATGACACTGCCAATGTAGGCGGTGGTTAATCCCAGTACAATCGGGACATCCATGCCGAGTTGCTTGTTTTTAAGGTCTCGCCAAGCAGATTGATAAAAGTCAGCACCCGAATAAAAGAGCATGGCGGTGACCACAATCAAGTCCGTATAGCGGCCGATAATCTCCCAAAGGGCGAGGTGTCCATCTGCTTTGATGCCCCCCATCCAGTAGGTGGCAATGGCATGTGCCATCACTTCCATCCCGAGTAAAAAAGAGAAGAGAATTTTATTCACGCTTTTGCGTTTCTGTTCGGCAATCAGCTTTTCTCTTTGCACAGGGTCAAAAGGGTGAGCTTGATAGCCGATATTGGCAATGGCTTGCAGGATTTCAGACAGTGGGATGACTTTAGGATCCCATACCACCCGAGCTTGGTGAGAGGTGTAATCCATGCTGACATCATGAATCCCTTCAAGGGAGCGAAGATGCTGCTCATTCAGCCAGACGCAAGCGGCACAGCGGATATCTTCAAGGATAAGATAGGCCTCCTGTAAGCCATCTTCTTTGCTTCTTACAAAACTTTGTTGGACTTCAGGCTTGTCGTAAACTTGTAGGTTTTTTATAAACTCGGGTACGGTCTCTACAGGGCCTTGAGAGCCATCAGGTGTTTCACGGAAGGTGTAATAGTCTTCATTGCCCGTTTCAACAATGGTTTTGGCCACGGCATAACAGCCGTGACAACAAAAGTAGCGCTCTTTTCCTAAAATGGGAAGGTGTAAATCTAAATTTGGGGGATTGGGAAGACCGCATTGATAGCAGGTGGTTTTATCGACAGCTTCTGATCCATTTTCATTAAGGTTTTGTGTCTCTGATACACCACCTGTGTAAGAAGTGCTATGTGACATGGAGTATCCTTTAAGTAGCCTTTGTGACTTAATTGGCATCTCCTTAAGTAAATGCACTCGAATGCAAGCGCATTTACTTAAGGATAAAGAAAAATAGGTGGCTTAGCCACCTATTTTTGGGTTTCACAAAATGTGATTATTGATTGCCGTTCATATTGGCAAAATATTGAGCCATCGCTTCGATTTCTTCATCAGTGAGTGCTTCGGCGATATAACGCATACGAGCGTAAATATCGTTATGGCGTTTACCTGATTTGTAATCTTGCATGGTTTTACGGAAGTATGCCGCAGTTTGACCTGCTAGGGCTGGCATATCCGTTGTTCCCCCCTCTGCTTTGATGCCGTGGCAGGAAAGACAAGGTGGAATCATCCGCTTCCCATCTCCTCGTTCCAAAAGGGTTTGAATATGCTTCACCATTTCAGGAGAGGCAAAGTTCTTAACTTTTGGGTTGTTGGGCAGAGGGAAGGAGGCATAGTATTGCGCCAAATCCGCTATATCCTGATCAGTCAACTTTTGAGCCACTGCGACCATAATACTAGAAGAGTCGGTATCAACACGCTTTTTGTCTTGATAGTCTTTCAGCATTTTATAGATATAGTTGGCTTGTTGGCCTGCCAGGTGTGGCCAGTTACGACCCGCAGAAATCCCTTTCTCACCATGACAGGTGGCGCAGAACATTTTGGTGTTCAACTCTTGGCCTCGTTTTGCATCACCATTGGCCACTAAGCGGATATGTTGAATGTCCCATGCTACATTAGATGAGGGTCCATGATGAATATGGGCATTGCTTTCTTCTGCTAAAGCTGGGGAGGCAACGGCCGCACCCAGAACGGCAGAGGCAATTAGGGTTTTTAGTTTTTTTAATTTCAACATCTTACACTCCCCATAGAATTGATTCTGGTGTGCCAATGATAAAGAATTGGAGCACTGGATAACCGTAGCTGGCAACAAGATAGAAGAACATTGCCCAGTTCCAGAACTTCAAGCTGTTCAATAGGTTTGGCACTTTCATAGGTGGATGAATCGCTTCAGCATAGCTCACTTCTCGTTCTTGTTCCGTCGCTTGTTGACCGCTCATTGAAGAACGAATCAAGATATAGACAAACAGGAGACCTGAGGCTAAGAGAGTCAAAGCACCAATGTTCATAATCAGCATATATGGATCCCATGAGTGTACAAGACCAGAAGCCTGCTGATAGGCATGCACGGTATCGACACGACGAGGCTGACCGATAATCCCTAGGTAGTGCCATGGAATCGTGGTGACCCACATCCCAATAAACCAAAGGGTTAACTGAATACGAGCCAGTTTGTCTGAGATGATGTGATGTCCTGTGATTTTTGGCCATAACCAGTAGGCTGCAGCAAAATACATAATCACTGTGGTTCCACCATAGATCAGATGGAAGTGACCTGGAATCCATTGGGTGTTATGAATCAAGCTATCCAATGAGTAGGAAGCATTGATCACACCGCCCCAGCCACCAACGGTCAACATCAGCAAGGAGTAGCAACCAGCCATGACCACGGGGTTTTTGCAGTTCATGGTTTTAATCCAGCCAAATAACCCTTTTCCACCTCTTAAGCGACCCGCAATTTCCATTGAGGCAATGACAGTAAAGCCTGTTAATAGAGTCGGGGCAGCAACTAGGAAGGTTCCAAACATATGCAGTAACTTCCAACCATTAGCTTGTTGTGGATCCATGTACAAGTGGTGGAAACCAATGGGGACAGAGAAGATAAATAGCATCACAAAGGCAATACGAGCCATCTCATCTGAAAAGAGTTTACCCCCTGCTTCCTTGGGCAGAATAGAGTACATGACTAAGTAAGCTGGGAAGAGCCAGAAGTAAACAATAGCGTGCAAGGTGCCTGAGAACAAAGTTCGTGCTAGACCTGGGTCAAGGGTATCATTCAAGCCTAATGAAGCCGGAATCAATTGGAAAAGCACTTCTGATGCCACCCAAGCAGAAGTCCAGATCCACAAAAGAGCATTCATGACTGTACCAAACATAATCACAGGAATGGGTTTGCCAGGATTTTCTTTTTTCCAGCGCACCACCTGTACAATCATGTCCACTACCCAGAACCAAGAACCGACAACCAAAAGGGTTGCGCCGATATAAAAGAGCGCATCTGCCATTTCAGGTGGGTAGAAGGTGTAAAGGACAGAGGCTTTACCTGTTAGAAGTGGAATAGCTGCCAGTACAACCCCTAGTGTGGCGACCCAGAAACCAGTCCATGAAAAGGCTGGAGACCATAGGCGCATCTTTAGAGTATGAATTACAGTGTGATAACCGAATCCCATAATAAAGAAGGTGCTGAGTACAAATGCCATTAAGACCCCGTGGGTAGAGGTGGAGGCATAGTAAACCGCTGCATTGTCAATCGCAGGGAAGAAACCACTTCGTTCTAGTACCTGGTATGCCCCCATTGGCAATGCTAGGGCAAAAGCTGCAAAGGCGACAACAAAGTTCCAGAATGCAAGGCGATTACCTGTTTCCACCGCATCAGCAGGAATCGCAACGGCGGTTGATTGAGAAGTTGACATTATTTAACTCCCATTTTTGGTTTAAATTGATCTTCAGGAACAATGTGAATCATGCCATACATATAGGCGTGACCTTGACCACAGTATTCATTACAGATCAGAGGAAAGTCCCCTTCGTTTTCAAAAGTTGTGGTGATTTGTGAGACATACCCTGGCACAATCATAGTGTTCATATTGCTAAAGGGAATCAAAACACCATGTAATACATCAAAAGATGCGATGCGGAATTTAATGGGTTTATGTGCCGGTACAGTAATATGAAGTGGATAAAAGCCATAACGCGCCGCAACCATATGAACAGTTACATTGCCGTTTTTATCTTCACTTACGCCAAGATTATCTTCCATAAACTCACCCCCACCCACACCTGAAGCGAGATGCAGTTTTGAGGAGTCGATGACTTCAACATTACTTGGCGGGTTTACATTATCCTTAGCGGCATAGTAAATAATAATTGCCCAGCTGAAAACCAGCAGTCCTGCAATCGTCCACATCCACTTTCTTTCTAGTGGATCAATATGAATACTCATATTTTAAGCTCCTTATTTAGTGGGTCAGTCCACGAGGTAAATAGAGGCCAAACCAGAAGTAAAGCCAGCCCACCATAAATAATACGGCGTAAATCATTAAAACCGCCCAAGTCCCTCTCGGAGAGGAGTTGAGGATTTTTTGTTTCTCTTCTTCTGAAAGTTCTTTCATTTGAAGTCTCCTAAGCTTATGTTTTCAGTATAAAACCCTGAATGGTGTACTAAATTCCATTGTGTCTCAATTGTTTGAGCACACAAGAAGGGTAGACTACTCTTAAGCATAAAAAATATGCTTTACATTGTTAGGCTTCTCACCTCCTAGCAATGTTTCAAGAGCGGCTTCTCACTTGTCCTATGGCATCGATCATCTTTGGCTCTGTTCATCCATCAAACAGATTGGTTTTTTGATTCAGTGTCTATTATAAGCTCATCACTTTGTATGAAAATCAAACATTTATATAGTTGTCAATTAAATACACTTATGGTGCGATAAAATTAACTGATTGACTACCTATTCGTATGGAATTATTAATGATTTTCCAATCTTTGTTTGACAAGCTCGACGATGTTGGTGCATAATTCTGTTGTAAATGCACTTCTTCTCACAGATTCGCATCGATTTTTCATCTAACATAAAAGACATAGTTTTTTATGTTTCTGGTTCATGTTCTTTTCAGTCGATTTTGACTGAGTCTTTCGTTTTGTCATCAAACTTGGTTTGAGCTTCACTTGTTCGCTGTTGGCTTCATGCTATTGCTGGCTGGATAAGTGAAATATCGTGTAACAGATGATACACCTACCTTACTAACTTGAGGAATTGATATGAAAAGGACACTTCTTCCTTTTGCTTTTGCAGCACTCAGTACAGCCTTGACTGGAACAGTCGCATTGGCAGCAGATGATCCCTATGGCCCGATGTCGGGTGGTATGAGCATTGAAGAGAGTCATGAACTGGCTAAAAAATATCCACCTACAGCGTGGAATTTA
>JALUXI010000254.1 GCA_027019045.1 Piscirickettsiaceae bacterium
ATCAAATCAGACAGCTCAAACCCCAGCCGATACCATTCCAACATCGTAAACTCTGGTTGATGGCGAGAAGAGAGATCACCATTGCGAAATACCTTGCCCAAATAAAATAGATCTCCCGCCCCTTCTGCCAGCAGTCGCTTTAATGTGTATTCTGGGGAAGTGTGTAGAAAACCTAATTGTGACTTGCTCATGCCAGGCAAACCTACGAGAGTGGAAAAACTCTCTAGATGGGCATCAGGCGTGGCATAGGGTGAAAGGATCGGCACATCTACCTCCACCACCTTTCGCTCATAAAAAAACGCCCGCAATTGCCTCAACAACTGCGAGCGTTTTTTGAGCATCGACCAAGAAGCCGTTGCAGTTAAACGCATCTTGCCAGGAAACTATTTTGCACGAGAGACATATTCACCTGTCTGCGTATTCACAATCACCTTATCACCAATCTGCACAAACAGAGGTACCTGAACCACAGCCCCTGTGGATAAGGTGGCAGGCTTGCCTCCTGTTCCTGCGGTATCACCTTTCAAACCAGGGTCGGTATCAGTCACTTCCAAAGTGACCTGTTTAGGCGGTTGGACACTGATCGGCTCCCCATTCCATAAAGTCACCGTACACATATCCTGCTCAATCAAAAACTTCTCTACATCCGCCACCGCAGAGTGTCCCGCTTGATATTGGTCAAATGTTTCTGGATCCATAAAGTGCCAAAACTCACCATCTGTGTAAAGATACTGCAAGTCGGTATCCATTACATCTGCCGCTTCAACCTTCTCACCTGACTTAAAGGTCTTTTCCAATACACGACCCGTCATCAAATTGCGATACTTTACACGGTTAAACGCCTGCCCTTTTCCAGGCTGGACAATGGTATTGTCCAAAATCGTACAAGGCTGTCCGTCCATTAAAAATTTCAAGCCATTTTTAAATTCATTGGTGCTATAAGTTGCCATGCTTTCTCTCACTTAAATTAAAATAGTCCGCATATTCTAACCGACCCCAAAGGGTTTTACCAATCATGAACTTTTCTCAACTGGAAGCACTCTTCGACTTTTTACAACTCAGTGAGGCACAGATTGCCGAACTGGCACCTGACACGCCCAAGCAGTTTCCTTTAAAGGTACCAAGACACTTTGCAGAGCAGATGGAAAAAGGCAATCCACAGGATCCGCTGCTGTTACAGGTTCTGCCTCGAAAAATTGAAAAACGCCTTAGCATCGGCTTTCAGCCTGACCCTGTCGGCGATTTACGAGCCAACCCGACCCCCAGCCTTTTACATAAATATCACGGCCGAGCCTTGCTGATGACCAGTCCAAGATGTGATCTGCACTGTCGCTACTGTTTCCGTCGCCACTTCCCCTATGAACAGGTGAAGCAAACCCACTGGCAAACAGCCATAGCACAGATTCAAACGGATGTATCGATTCAAGAAATCATTCTCAGCGGTGGCGACCCAATGACACTGAGTGAACCCCAGCTGGTACAACTGATGCAGCAACTGGCAGAAATTCCTCACCTGCATACCCTCCGCATCCATAGCCGCACGCCCATTGCCGCCCCCGACCAAGCCCCACAAAAGGCATTTCTAAACTTCTGCCAACAGACCCACCTGAAAATTGTACTGGTCGTACACTGCAATCACGCTAATGAACTCTCCAGTGAAACAGCAAAACTGTTTGAAACCTACCGACAAGCAGGCATCACCCTCCTAAATCAGAGTGTGTTACTCAAAGGAATTAATAATCAAGCCGAAACTTTAATCGAGCTAAGCCACCGTCTGTTTCAACAAAGCATCCTACCCTACTATCTCCATCAACTCGACCGAGTCGCAGGAGCCGCTCATTTTGAAGTGACCGACAGCGAAGCGGTACAACTGATGCACCAAATCCGCCAAAAACTCCCAGGCTACTTGGTGCCAAAGCTTGTTAGAGAAGTCGCAGGCAAACCCTATAAAATGCCGCTGGCCTAGTACGCTACCCTTTAGAAGCCAAATAGTCTTCATAGGTGCCTTGGTAATGCTCTATGCCTTCTGGAGACATCACGAGTAGCTGTGTGGCTAAGGAGGAGACGAATTCTCTGTCATGAGAGACAAAAATGACCGTGCCTGGGTAGTTTTCCAGTGCAAGATTTAAAGATTCAATGGACTCCATATCCAAGTGGTTGGTCGGTTCATCCATAATCAGGACATTGGGCTTTTGTAGCATCAGTTTGCCAAATAGCATTCTTCCCTGTTCACCACCAGACAGTACCTTTACCGATTTATCAATCTCTTTTTGTGAAAACAGCATTTTACCCAAAACCGATCTCACCGCCTGTTCATCATCATCTGGCTGTTTCCACTGGCCCATCCAATCCAGCAAGTTTAAGTCTTCCTCAAACTCATAGGCATGGTCCTGTGCATAGTAGCCAATTTGGACATTTTCCGACCATTTGATCTCGCCACTATTGAGCGACTCATCGCCCACCAAGGTTTTTACAAAGGTAGATTTCCCAATGCCGTTGGGGCCAATCACCGCTAAGCGTTCGCCCACTTCTAACATAAAGCTCAGGTCTTGGAAAATCTGCTTCTCACCATAGGCTTTGGAAGCTCCCTCCAACTCCAATGCCAGACGGAATAGCTTTTTATCTTGCTCAAAACGAATAAACGGATTCACTCGACTGGAGGGTTTAATATCTTCCAATTCAATTTTCTCAATCAACTTAGCACGAGAAGTTGCCTGCTTCGCTTTGGAGGCATTGGCAGAAAAGCGGCTAACGAAGGCTTTGAGCTCATTGATTTGCGCTTGCTTTTTCGCATTGTCTGCCAGCTGCCGTTCCCTTGCTTGGGTAGAAGCCAACATATATTGATCATAATTCCCTGGATAGACACGCAGCTCACCATAATCCAAATCTGCCATATGAGTACAGACGCTATTCAAGAAATGGCGGTCATGAGAAATGATAATCATTGTGCTTTTGCGTTCATTCAATACCTCTTCCAGCCAACGAATGGTATTGATGTCGAGGTTGTTGGTCGGCTCATCCAGTAGCAAAATATCGGGATCAGAAAACAGCGCTTGTGCCAATAGCACCCGCAGTTTCCAACCAGGGGCTACCTCACTCATGGAGCCATAGTGCTGCTCCACAGGAATCTCCAATCCCAGTAGCAACTCCCCTGCTCGAGCTTCAGCGGTATAGCCATCCATTTCCCCGAAAGCGACTTCTAAATCCGCCACCTTCAGCCCATCCTCTTCACTCATCTCCGCTAAGCCATAAATACGGTCTCGCTCCTGCTTCACTTCCCAAAGTTCAGGCTGCCCCATAATCACGGTATCGATCACCGAATAGTCTTCATAGGCGAATTGATCCTGCCGCAGTTTTCCGAGCCGCTCACCCTCATCCATCGAAACGGTACCAGAGGTGGGTTCCAAATCCCCACCCAAGATTTTCATTAGGGTCGATTTACCGCAGCCATTGGCACCAATCAATCCATAGCGATTGCCTTCACCAAACTTGACGGAAATATTTTCAAAAAGAGGTTTTTCACCAAACTGCATGGTGACATTAGAAGTGGATAACACGAAAAAGTCCTTTTAAACGAAGAAAGCGCAATAGGCTTTATGAAAAGCGTTTTTGTATATAGTCTTGGAACTGATGCAACTCTGTTTGCATCTGTTGAAGTCTTTGTAAGGCGTTAGAGATGCCCTCAGCCCCTCGGGACTGGGGATTCTGAACATTTTTTGAATTTTTGCGACTATTGGCAAGTTTGGCTTTGGCACCCGAAATGGTAAACCCTTGCTCATGGAGCAGGCTTTTAATTTCGAGTACCAAAGCGACATCTTCTCGCTGATAATAACGCCGTCCTTGCCGTTTTGTTGGCTCAAGCTGTGGGAACACCTGCTCCCAGTAACGCAGCACATGCGGTTTTAAATCACACAGTTTACTGACCTCACCAATCCCGAAATATTTTTTATCGGGTAGATCGATGGGCAGGTCAATCTGTAATTCACGCTTGGGCATTGTCCACAGTCGCTCTTAATTTCTGGCTTGGTTTAAAGGTCACTACCCGTCGTGCCTCAATCGGCACATCTTCACCTGTGCGAGGGTTACGACCTGGTCGAGGATTTTTGTCTTTCAACTCAAAATTCCCAAACCCTGAAATTTTAACAAATTCTCCCTGCACCAACACCTCAATAATTTCAGTATAAAATTGATCCACAATCTCTTTAGACTCTCGTTTGTTAAAGCCTAAACGGTCGGTTAATTTTTGTGCAATATCTGCTTTGGTCAATGCCATGCTTTACTCCTTCAATGCTTAGCGTAATGTAGCAGCAACGGTTTTCTCTGCCGACTCAATCATCTGTTGAATCAAGGCATCCACCTCTTCATCCTGTAAAGTTTGCTCTGGATGTTGGAATTTAATGGTCAATGCAATGCTCTTCTTGCCTTCTGGCAAGCCCTCACCTCGATAGACATCAAATAACTCTATCGATTGAATCAAGTCTGATTTGACGGCTGACACCGCATCCAATAGCTTCTGGACAGGCAAGTCTTCGTCCACTACAAATGCCAAATCTCGTTGCACTTCAGGGAATTTAGACAAGGCTTTAGCCGCTGGTAACTCTGTCATTGCAATCAAAGATTGCTGCATCTCAAACAGATACACCTTGCCATTGACACCCATTGCTTTTGCTAACTTTGGATGCAGTTGTCCAAGATGCCCCATCACTTCACCATTTTTTACCAACTGAGCAGACTGCCCAGGGTGCAAGGCGGGATGGTCGGTGGGTTCAAAACGCACTTCGGTTTGATGGCTCATTTTCAGCAGGGTTTCGACATCCCCTTTCAAGTCATAAAAATCGACCGAACGAGACTCCGTCGCCCAACTTTCAGGGGCTGCTGCACCAATAATTGCTCCACCTAACATGGGAATTTGCTGAAGCGACTCAACCGACTCGCCAATAAACACCAGGCCAAGCTCAAATAGACGGATACGACTCTGCTGGCGTTTTTGGTTATAAGACACTGTATTGAGTAGCCCTGCAAAAAGGGTATTGCGCATCGCTTTCATCTCTTCCGAGATGGGGTTTTGCAGGTTGATATGCGGTAGATGCGGGGCTAAGGTTTCCAGCTTGCCCTCTTCGACAAAGCTATAAGTCACCACTTCATGGTAGCCTCTTTGCACCAAGGCGTGACGAATCAAATCCATCTCCTGCTCGGTTTCAGGCAATGCAGGCAGACGCATCGGGGCTTCTAGTGGTATTTCAGGCAGATTATTATAGCCATAAATCCGCCCCACCTCTTCAATTAAGTCCGCCTCGATGGCCATATCAAAACGATAGCTAGGGGCAGTCAACTGCAAACCTTCAGGCACAGCGGCCACTTCAAAGTTCAAGCGGTTAAAAATATCGCTGACTTCCTCTTCACTCAAAGCCACCCCAAGCAGTTTTTCCACACGGGATAGACGCAACACAATCGGTTTTGGCTTTGGCAAGTGAGCTTCATCCACCATCGCTACCACTTCAGATACTTCACCGCCTGCAATCTCAGTCAATAACGCCAAAGCTCTTTCTAAAGCCCGTTCAGGCAATAATGGATCCACCCCTCGTTCAAAACGGTGAGAAGAGTCGGTATGCAAGCCATAAAAACGGGCTTTGCCGCTGATGGCAAGCGGGGCAAAATGCGCACACTCAAAAAAGGCGGTTTGGGTGGTATCAGAAACAGCGGTGGCTTTTCCCCCCATGATCCCCGCTAGGGCAATGGGACCACGGTCATCAGCAATCACTAAAGTATCTGATTTCAATGCCAGCGTTTTCTCCTCCAAGGTTTCAAGTGTTTCGCCTTCCTTGGCGTAACGCACTTGGAGATCACCTTGCAATGCATCAAAATCAAACGCATGCATAGGCTGACCCAGCTCCAGCATCACATAATTGGTAATGTCCACCAAAAGGCTTTTGGGAGCCATTCCACCTCTTTGCAAACGCTGTTGCATCCAAAGCGGGGTTTCCGTCTTGGCATCAAATCCTGTCACTCGGCACCCTAAATACTTAGGACAAGCTTGCGTGTCGGCGACGACAATATTTTTGCCTGCACTGCCTGCTTTGGCGACCGCTTTTTCTTCAAACGGCTGCTGCATCGGCACATTGCCATAGGCGGCAATGTCTCTTGCCAAGCCTTCCACACTTAAACAGTCGGCACGGTTTGGTGTAAGGTCAACATCAATGACACAATCATCTAAGTCAAGATATTCCCGTAAATCGATTCCCACAGGGGCATCGGTTGGGAGTTCCATCAAGCCATCGGTTTCAGGCGATAGGCCTAATTCTTGTGCCGCACACAACATCCCGTGTGAAGGAACGCCACGGAGTTTGGCTTTTTTAATTTTAAAGCCGCCTGGTAGCACCGCTCCAACTAAAGCTGTGGGGGCTTTCATTCCCGCACGGACATTTTTCGCTCCACACACAATCTGTACAGGCTCGTCTTCTCCAACATCCACTTGGGTCACATTTAATTTATCTGCATCAGGATGCTTTTCCACACTGATCACCAAGCCGACCACCACTTTGCTAAAAGGCGGTGCGACAGGTTCAATGCCATCGACTTCTAGTCCCGCAAGACTCAACTCTTCTGCCAAGGTCTCTGTGTCCCACTCAGGGTTCACCCAAGTTCTTAACCACTGTTCAC
>JALUXI010000255.1 GCA_027019045.1 Piscirickettsiaceae bacterium
TTTATTTAATCGAGTCGCAATATTACCTGCATGCCCATCCCGAGTACCTGAATCTAGCGTATCATAACGATAATTTAATTCAATATTAGGTTTCACTCGATAACCTAGGTCGATGTAATATGCAGTGGCTGCTTGATTGGTCTGCACTAAAAACTGTGCACCATCTGCAGGCAATCCTGCCCCCTTGGTTCCCGCAAAAATCATTCCATCCGCTGTATAGTATTCTGCAGCAGCACGATATTGACCATCAAAATAGGTCATCCCAACTCCTTGACGGGTTCTGTCAAATTTTTCAGGGGTTCCTCCCACTTTAATGGTTCGTTTACCATCTTGTTTCCAAGCATAGAATTTCATCCCATGACGCCAAGGACCTTTTCCTCCGCCTAACAGTTTTTCGGCCGAGAGATAAATGTATTTGTCTTTATCAGCATTATTATCTGTGCGTCCAATGCCATTCCCATTACCGACCATTAAAGAGTAGCTCAACTCCCAATCACCTTTTAGAAAGGTATCAAATACTTGAATACCTTGATCTCTAAAAGCCCCTACAGGTCCATTTCTGCCTGTATCCACATAATCTGCATTATCAAAATAACGCTCTAATAACAATCTATCCGCCCCTGAAGTAAAATTCAGGTAGTTAAACACCATAATACCTTGATAGCCTTCTTCCGACATGGGGGTTTTAAACTGCCCTACACGTATTCTCGCACCAGGGATATGATTAAAAGTAATGGATGCATCAGTCAACTGACCTTGTGAAGCGCCTTTACCCGTCGTAATACCATTATTTCCAAACTCTGCAAGTAAGAAATAGTTCACATTTTTATCTAAAGGGAAATTTGCACCACGAACCCCAATACGAGCCCGTTTAACATTAAAAGTCTCTGCACTGGTCAATTGTGGACCAATCTGATTAAATGCAGCATGCTTGCCTGCAAAAGGGCCTGCCTTAAGCTTTGTGTCTGCTGTTTTTTGATATTCAGCTTGGATAAAGCCCCACACTTTTGCTCTAGGCGCTTGATTGGGTTTTTCAGTTCCTTGCAACATCAACCAGTTTGCTGCTTCTACGGGTGCAACGGTTGTCATTAACATTGTACTTGCCAGTAATGTAAGTTTAGGTAACTGTTTCAAAGCTCTATTTTTCTTCATGATGGTCTTTTTCATTTCTCTACTCTCTCTTTTTATGGCTTAAGGGTTTGGTAACCCGCTGCGTTCAGTTGTAAAATTCGTGCAGCACCTGCGGGTACTACCATCACCTCGGGAATCAATTTTGGCTGTTTACCTAGCTTTTTACCAAAGTTCACCAAAGTATTTTTACACCCACTAAAACGCACCCCTTCAGCCATTAATGTCTGAATTCTTGGCGTATTCACATTCCCTTCCATCAATAACCTTAAGCCTGGTCCAAAAGCCACTACCTCAATATCCACATCATCTTTCCCATAATATTTGAGTAGATTAGAAGCCACATTTAGCACTAATGTCTGTTTAAAAGGATCTCGATCACTGATTTGCAGCACAATTTTATGGCTGGCAAAAGAATCGGGTATTTCGGGTTCGACTTGCTTGGCATGTGCCGTCAAAGAAAAGGAAAAAATCATTGTTAGCACTGTTAACCATAATTTCCATAACCCATGGTCATAAAGAAATAGTTTCTGTTTCATCATTACACCTCTAAGTGTTGTAAGTTGTGTTGTAAGTTTTAATAAAAGCCGGCTTGTTACTGAAACAACGGAAATATCAGAGATTTATTCCAAAAATTTATCTTGAAAAAACTTATCACCCCATAAATAAATTAAAAACCTTAACGACTTGATTTAAAAATAAATTTGTATAGTCTGGAAAAAAGCGATCAAAAAAGGAAAGCAAAAAATGCTCTCTTGGATACAGAAAAATAGACAAAAAAAGCAGATGGAAACACTGCTAGAAATTCACTACCCTCAACTCTATCGCATCGCCTATGCATGGACGCAAGAGGAGCAGTGTGCATTGGATTTAGTGCAAGAAACCATGGTCAAGGCATTGGAAAAATCTGACCAACTCAACGCCATCAACCAATCAGATAGATGGTTAACAAAAATCATGCATAACCTCTTTTATGATCTCTGCCGCCATCATAAAAAATGGCAACAGGAAGATATTGCCTCCTTTGATGATATTGCCCATGAAAAATCGGTAGAAACCCTTTATATTCAACATCAAACCATTGGTAATATTCATGATGCGATTGGGGCTTTACCCATCTCACAAAAAGAAGTGATTGCACTCATTGATATTGAAGGGTACAGTTACCAAGAAGCCGCAGAAATTTTAGAGATCCCGATTGGCACCATTATGAGCCGATTACACCGTGCAAGGGAGAAAGTGCGTCGCTTAATGCACCATTGTGAAAAACAAACATCAAAATCCCAAACTGACAACAATGTGATTCAGTTTAAGGAGGGATTAAAATGAAACCTTTCGATAAAAAACTTCACTTTTATATAGATGACCAGCTTTCTGAAGAAGAGAAAGCGGACTTTGAAGAACAAATTTTACAAGATGCTGACTTAAGAAAAGCCGCTTGCGAATTGCGTAAACAAAAGTCAGATATTCAACAACATTATCAGGCTATTCCTCTTCCAAACTCTCCGCTTGCAAAAGCTAAAAAAGTTCATCAGCAACAGCAAAATATAGCTGTTTCTTGGCTTAAAAAACCTAAAACCTACGGGATAGCTGCATCTTTAGCTCTATTTTTTACTTTCACCACTTTCCTATTCAATACATCCAATACAAAAACCCATACGCTTACCGCATCCGCATCAACCCATAAATTTCTCATTCATATAGACAGTAACGATCCTCAAAAAGAAAAAATGGCCGTCATCAAAGCTGAATCTCTAGTCAGAACTGCCTATGAACAGGGACAACCTATTCAAGTTGAAATCGTGGCAAACTATAAAGGCATTGAACTGTTTAATGCTGAGAATTTAGATAAATTAAAAATTCTTAAAACCTTATCTCAATACGACAATGTTAAACTACTTGCCTGTAAAAGAGCCATTGAAAGAGCCAAATCTGAAGGTCATCATATTCACCTAATGGCACCTGTCATCCAAGACAAAGCCGCCATCGATGAAATTGTCAGCAAAATGCAACAAGGCTGGCAGTACATTAAAATTTAGATGCACTCATTGGCTTCATAAATACTTGATAATAAAAACCCCAGTCCCGTAATGTTCGGGACTGGGGTTTTTAGCATTTTTGAGCAATATTTGCTCAAATTTGGTTTTTACTCCACAAGTTTTATTCTGCTGGAGGCAATGGCATTGCGTTTTTTAGTTTCAAAATATGCAGATGCCCTTCTCCGCATTTAATTTCGATTGAGTGAATGCCATCATTATCTTCTTCCACCGCCACTTGCTGTGGGTTTTTAATGGTGTGTTGATACTCATCTGCTAAATCAACCACAATAATGTCATCTTTAGAGTCATAGCTAATGCCTTCTAGCGCCACCCACTCTGCTGCAATTTGATCGCCAATATCTAAACCAGCCACTTCGATTTCAACTAACTGAGTCGGAATCACACTGCTGAAATGATCAAAATAGTGTTGTAGGTCTTCTTTTGCAATTAAGTTAGCCATATTTACTCTCCTCATTGATTAATGTCTTTGACCTTACATTTATAGGGATGGTGATTTTAGTTTTCAACCCTGAATGCCTGAATGTTTTAATAAAGGCTCAATTTGAGGTTTACGGCCTCTAAATTGTTGAAACAGCTTCATAGGATGAATTGATCCCCCTGATGCCAAAATAGTATTGCGGAATTTCATGCCTATTTCACTGTTTAAAATCCCCTCTTCTTCAAACAGACTAAAGGCATCTGCTGAAAGCACCTCTGCCCATTTGTAGCTGAAATACCCAGCAGCATAGCCACCTGCAAATATATGAGTGAAACTATGGGCGAATCGGTTATATTTGGGTGGTTTAATCACAGCCACCTGCTCTCTCACCGCTTCAATGACCGCTTCGACAGGTTGAGGACTTTTTGGGTCATACTCCAGATGCAGTTTAAAATCGAATAGTCCAAATTCTAACTGCCGTAACATCATCATCGCACTGTGAAAACTGCGACTTTGCTTTAAAGCAGCCAACATCTCTTTTGGCAGCGGTTCGCCTGTTTTCACATGCCCTGAAATCAGCGCTAGACTCTCTGCTTCCCAACAGAAATTTTCCATAAATTGAGAAGGCAGTTCTACTGCATCCCAAGGCACGCTGTTAATGCCTGAGACATCAAAAATATCCATTTCTGTGAGCATATGGTGCAATCCATGCCCAAACTCATGGAAAAGCGTCGTCACTTCATTATGGGTTAAACAACTCGGTTCATCGCCAATTGGAGGGGTAAAGTTGCAAACCAAGTAAGCCACAGGAATTTGTAAATGCCCATCAGGATGTTTCCAGCGGCTAATCGCTGAATCCATCCAAGCCCCACCTCGTTTACCTTCTCTGGCGTAAAGATCCAAATAGAAGGCAGCCATCACCTCTCCACCTGGGGCTTTGACTTCATAAAACTTCACATCTGGATGCCATACATCTACGCCCTGTTTTTCAACAATCTGTATGTCAAACAGCGTTTGCGTCAACGCAAAGAGTCCATCCATCACCTGGGTGAGTGGGAAATAGGGTCTTAATGCTTCTTGGGAAAGAGAGAAGCTTTCATCTTTGAGTTTTTCAGCAGCAAAACTGACATCCCACGCCTGTAAATCCTCAATCCCTAAGGTGCGTTGGGCATAAGCGGCTAAATGCTTCAGCTCTTCTTTTCCTTGCGGTTTTGATCTTTCAGCCAAGTCCTCTAAAAAATCAATCACTTGATCAGTCGATTCCACCATTTTGGTCTCAATCGACAATTCGGCATAGTTTTTAAACCCAAGCAGCACCGCCTTTTCATGCCGTAAAGCCAAAATCTCCTCCATAATGGCACTGTTATCATATTGTGGGTCAAAAAACTGATCGGATGCACGAGTGCTATAAGCTCGATAGACCTCTTCTCGCAAATCACGGTTTTCTGCATAGGTGATCACCGCATGATAAGCGGGAAAATCCAGCGTCACCAACCACCTGTCTAACCCCTTCTGCTGAGCATATTGTGCCAAAAGTCCCATCGCTGACTCTGGCAATCCTTTCAGTACTTCAGCATCCGTAATCTGTTTTGTCCAAGCTTGTGTTGATTTCAAGACATGATTGGAAAATTGACTTCCCAACTCTGACAGGCGTTGAGAAATTGCTTTAAAGCGTTTCTGCTCCGCTTCAGGCAGATCAATTCCTGATAAACGGAAGCTCCTTAATGCATTCTCAACCACCTTTTTCTGGGCAATGCTTAAAGCATCAAAGGCTTCTGATTCAGCTAACTGCTTAAACTTTTGAAACAACTTTTGATGCTGCCCTAACAAAGTGTGATATTCAGACACCAAAGGCAGACACTCGGTATAAGCTTGATGCCAATCATCACGGTTTTTCACCGCATCTAGATGCCCAATCGGCCCCCAAACCCGTTCAAAACGGTTTTCTAAAACCTCAAGCGGCTCCACCAAATTTTCCCAAGTCGCAGGCTCAGGATTGGCAACAATCTCTTCCACCTCAGCTAAATTTTCAGCAATCAACTGTTCCACTGCGGGCTTAATATGTTCCACATGAAACTTGGAAAATTGCGGTAAACTTTCAATAATATGTAGGGGATTGCTCATAGTGTGTTCCTTAAGACAGATGTTATAATGCTTATCAAATTTGTATTTTATGAGGGTAATTTTAACATGGGAAGCGTCATTAACTTTGATACATTAGAGTATGCAAAAGCTTTAGAATCTAAAGGTTTTACCGTTGAACAAGCTGAAGCTCTCGCACTCGAAAATAAACGCGTTTTTAATGAATTTGCTGAATCTCAGTTGGCGACTAAAAAAGATCTTTTTCTTGTCAAAGATGAGTTGCAAACCGAAATTGTCACACTTAAATTAGAATTAGCCGTACTCAAATGGGTGGCCTTTTCGACCTTCGGCATTGTCGTTGCCATTGCTATCAAAATTTTTCTTTCATAATGACTACTCAACAATACACCCTCTCTATCACCACGCCTCATAGAGGCACTTTCAATATTACCCGTGAAATTGAAAAGCTGGTTGAACAGAGCGGTATTCAGACGGGGATTTGTCATGTGTTTATACAACACACTTCTGCCAGTTTGATTATTACCGAAAATGCCGATCCCACCGTGCGGGAAGACATTGAATATTGGATGCAAAAAACGGTACAAGATGGTGACCCTGCCTATCGTCATAACTATGAAGGTGATGATGATATGTCTGGTCATATCCGTACAATGATTACACAAAATTTTCAGACAATTCCCGTTTCAAATGGCCGCTTAAACTTAGGCACCTGGCAAGGATTATTTGTCTATGAACACCGCACAGGACGATTTAGTCGAAAATTAATCGTGACAATCCAAGGCGAATAACATAAAATCCTTATATATGTATAAACAAATATAGGGATTTATAATGTCAAAACTCGCTTCTTTCTTAGTTTTAATGCTCTTCTTAGGCACTTGGTCCGCTAGCCAAGCGGCAGATCAACCTCATTTTAAATTACAAAAGT
>JALUXI010000256.1 GCA_027019045.1 Piscirickettsiaceae bacterium
TCCAGGCCAGTCAAAGACCACCTCTGTAATCACTGCCCCTCCCAATAAAGTGCCCAGTTGCAACCCTAAGATTGTCACCACAGGCAACATCGCATTACTTAACGCATGGTGCATCACGGCTTGTTGTTCAGACAACCCTTTGGCTCGAGCCGTCCGCATAAAATCTTCATGCATCACCTCTAATAACGAGGCTCTTAACATTCGTGCCAAAATGGCCGCCAAAGCTGTGCCTAGAGTAATCGACGGCAATACCCAACTCCAATCCGCTTCCGCACCGCTCACAGGTAGCCAACCCAACCAGATGGAAAAGAGTAGTATCAGCATCGGTCCCAACCAAAAATTGGGAATTGACACCCCTAATAAAGAGAGGGTCATCGCCAATTTATCAGGCCACTTTCCTGCTCGTAGTGCTGACCAAATCCCTAGCGGCAGTGCCACGAAAATAGCCACCAATAAAGAGAGCAGCGCCAGTTCTAAAGTGAATGGAAATCGTTGACTTAAAAGCTGAGAAACAGGCTGCTGGTAAAACAGAGACTGCCCCAAATCCCCTTGGAGCAAACCAGAAAAGTATTGAATATATTGCTGCCATAAAGGAATATCCAAATGTAATTGATGGCGTAAAGCCGCTTCATCTGCTGGAGAAGCCCAATCTCCCAACATCACCGCTACGGGATCCCCTGGCACTAGATGTATCAATAGAAAAACCAAGCTGCTGACCGCCCATGAGACAAAAATAACCGAACCAATGAGCCTCACAAAATAAGCAATCAAAGCACAATCTCCACTTCAGTGCCCACCGTGACTTGATCGAACAGTGCCACAATATCGATGTTACGCATCCGAATACAACCATGAGAAGCAGGCACTCCCATAGGTTCACTGTCGGGCGTACCATGAATATAAATATAGCGTTGCATCGTGTCGACCTCACCCAGACGATTTTTCCCCTTTTCCAACCCTGAGAGCCATAAAATTCGAGTCAATATCCAATCTCTTTCAGGGTATTGCGTCGCCAAATCATCAGAATAAATTTCACCCGTTGACCGTCGCCCAATAAAAACACTATTTAAAGGCATCCCTTCCCCTATTTTGGCTCTAATTTGATGCCGCCCTAAGGGCGTGCCACCTGAACCTTTTAAACTATTCACCCCCGCACTTGCTGTGCTGACTAGGTAAGTCTGAACCTGACCTTGATCAATGAGGTCTAAGGTCTGTTTGTGAATGGAGATTAAAATTTTCAATTGCTGATGACTCTAGAAAGTAAAGAGAGCTTTGCGCGAGATGGCTCCACGGACAAAAAAGGCTAAAATTACCCAACTCTTTGTTGAAAAACTTGGCAATAGATGGCTATTGCCTGCGTTTTCCTCCTCGATTCGAGAAATTTTATCTCTTTTTTCTCTCGTGTCCCACTCATACAAAACTCTCATAAAAACTGCTATTATAAGTGATTATAATTTTTCTTGAGGTCACACAATGCTTTTAAATCCCATGCCCAAACAGTCCCGTTGGTGTCGCTTCGCTGTTTTTAATTTAGCCTTCCGTATTTTCTTTTTATCCGCCACCACTTTTGCCACACTGGCTATTCTCCTGTGGGGCGGCGCTTTTTTTACACCTGATGTTTATCATCGAGCCTTTCAACCATCAGAGCATATTCCCAGCATCTACTGGCATGCACATGAAATGCTATTTGGCTATGCCATTGTGCTGATTGCTGGCTTTACACTGACCGCCGTGAAAAACTGGACAAACCAACAAACGCCTTACGGTATTCGGCTTTGCCTGCTTTTCAGTGCCTGGCTAATTGCAAGACTGGGCTTTAGCTTTAATCTCTTACCTATTGAAGTCACTGCTTTTTTTGATCTACTTTTTGGCATTTGGCTCACCTATGAGTTTGCTAAACCCATTATCAAAACCCGACAATGGAAACAGATTAGTCTCGTCTCCAAGGTGGCACTGATTGCCGCCTTTAATGCACTTTTTTATGCTGGCGTGTTTGGCTGGGTTGAAAATGGGCAGTGGCTAGGGTTGCTGGGCGGATTGCTCATTGCGATTAGCCTCGTGATTACTATGGGAAGACGGATTATCTCCTTCTTTATTGAAAGAGGCGTGGACGGACATTTTGAAGCCAAGAATCCAGCCTGGATAGACTATACGGGACTGGGGATTTTCGTTTTATTTACCATTTTTGCCCTCTTGCTGCCGCAATCTGTTTGGCTAAGTCTCTCTGCTGGTGTGCTATTTATTCTACATAGCATCCGCTTAAAAGGTTGGTACACGCCACTCATCTGGCCAAAGCCACTGCTCTGGTCACTCTGGCTGGGCTATGCTGCGATTACCATCGGGTTCCTGTTCTATGCTCTCACGCCCTACTATCCCTACCTGCTTTCCCTTGCACTACATAGCTTTGCACTCGGTGGCTTTGGGTTAATTGGCTCAGGAATGATGGCACGGGTCTCTCTTGGTCATAGCGGCCGTAATGTATTTGACCCTCCCCCTGTGGTTAAGCCAATGTTGATTCTGATTGCGCTATCGCTGTTTTTTAGAGTGGCAATGCCTTTGATGCTGCCCGCACAGTTTTCTATCTGGATCGCTATTTCACAAATCGCCTGGATCGCAGGTTTCGGCCTCTTTGTTTGGCACTATGCCAAAATCCTTACCTCCCCCCGTATTGATGGGCAATGGGGATAGCAATAAAAAAGCGGTCATATGACCGCTTTTTTAGACCTCAATATCCTGCCAATCCGCTGCAAACTTAATGGTGTGATACCGATAGCACTTCATGTTATCAGACCATTTTCGCATCCCAGCTTTTTGCATCAAGTGCAAAATAAACTGCTGTTTATCTGGCAGTTGTTCCCAAACTGAAGGTAGGAATGTCGCCTGATGCACACCGTCATTTAAGATCAAACCATCTTCATTAGGCTGCAACTGTTCCAACAGGTCTTGGTAAGTATGACACCCTTCTATAATCTTTGGCGGCGTCAATACTGAGATTTCAATACTGAGGTCATCCACCTCTTCCATCACCAATGGCGGAAAGCGAGGATCTTTAAAGGCCGCATCAAAAGCATGATGCACCACATCTTCAATCAGAGGGCGATAAGCTTGAAGAGAACCAATGCAACCTCGTAAGCTTTGTCGCTTATTCAATGTGACAAAAGCAGCTCCCTCTTCCCATAAAATAGGATCTTCAATCCCCTCAATCTGCTTGATTTCAGGAGACTCGACCGAAATGGGTTGGCCTTCCGCCAAGCCATGCAAAATACTCAACTTTGCTGCTTTCAGCAATGCTTGTTTTTGATGCTCAGTCAATGAATTTATCGCCATGTTTACACCTCCTCTATGATCGCCCAAGCACCATAGCCGACTACTCGGTCTTTGTCCCCAGCGGTATCTCCCGAGTTTTTAAAGTCTAGGCGCTTAATGTTAAATTTCTCAGGCAGACTCAAAATCCCCTGAATCCCTTTATAGCCACAGGCTCGTTCACCATTCAGCTTCTCTGGCTGACGATGCTCAATCCATTCTGCTGTCTGCTCATCAATCTCTTTTGCCTCAGCATAAGGGTGATAGTGACTCAGATCACTGCTAATGACAATCAAGGTACGCGGACGATGCCATAAGGTTTCCATCACTTGAGCAACGGTTTCCGTATCGACATCACCAATCAACAGAGGCAATACCTTCACATCAGGCAACACCTTCTTAATAAAAGGGAATTGTACCTCTATACTATGTTCAGGCACATTCACCTCATCTGAAAAACCGACCTTATCGAACATCCCCACCAACTCATTGCGTAACTGCGTATCCACAGGCAGCTCCCCTAAAGGCGTTTCGACCGCTTCCGCAGAGATGGTGGCAATGCCTTCAAAATAAAATCGATGTGCAGGTCCAAAAATCACAACGGTATCAATTTGATCTTTCAGGGTACTTAACTGTTCATAAGCTTTCGCCGCCACTTCTCCTGAATAGACATATCCGGCATGCGGCACAATCACCGCTTTTAAATGCGCCAACTCTTCAGGTGTCAATGTTGGCCCTTCTGCCATCCAATCTGAAAACATCTCCTCTAAAGTAGCTGGGTGACTAGGGTAAAACATCCCCGCCACTGCAGCAGGACGAATTTTTTGTGTATACATTTTCATTTTCTCCCATAATTTCTATTGAAATTCGTAATATTACCCCTATTATAAGACCAATTAACCACTATTCAAGAGGAGGCCACTCATGGCGGACAAAATAAATCTTCAAGACCCCAGTACCGTGAAAGTGGGTTATTGGCATCAATTAGACAATGACTTGATTCAGTGCGACTTGTGTCCAAGAGAGTGTAAATTACATGAAGGACAGCGAGGCTTCTGTTTTATTCGTGGACGCATCAATGATGAGATGGTGATGACCTCTTATGGTCGTTCCAGTGGCTTTGTTATTGACCCCATTGAAAAGAAGCCGCTTAACCATTTTTTACCTGGCACGCCTGTACTTTCCTTTGGCACTGCGGGCTGTAACTTAGCGTGTAAATACTGTCAAAACTGGGATATTTCAAAAGCCAGAGAGACGGATCGCTTGCTTGATCAAGCCATGCCTGAAAATCTTGCCGAGGCGGCACTGGCCTCTGGCAGTCGATCGATGGCGTATACTTACAATGATCCCGTCATTTTTCATGAATATGCGGTCGATGTTGCTAAGGCGTGCCGTGAAAAAGGGATTAAAAATGTGGCCGTCACCGCAGGTTATGTTAATGCCGAACCAAGAGCAGCGTTTTATCAATGGATGGATGCAGCCAATATCGACCTTAAATCATTTGATGAAGCCTTTTATAAAAAACTGACGGGCGGTCATCTTCAACCCGTTTTGGACACCATTGAATATGTGGCAAATAAAACCGATACTTGGCTAGAGCTGACCACGCTTTTGATACCTGGTCACAATGACGACCCAAACGAAATTCGTGCGATGAGCGAGTGGATTCTGGAGAAAATCGGGCCAGATGTGCCTTTGCACTTTACGGCTTTTCATCCAGACTACCTAATGAAAGATGTGCCGCCCACGCCGTTTGAAACCTTGCGTCGCTCTAGACAGATTGCACTGGATGTGGGACTCAATTATGTCTATACAGGCAATGTGTATGATCCCGAAGGACAGGCCACCTACTGTCCGCACTGCGGCGAATCGGTGATTGATCGGACGGGATACACCATCAACAGCTGGCATTTGACCGATACGAATCACTGTGCAAACTGTGGTGGAGAAATTGCGGGCGTTTTTGAACCTCAGCCCGGTGATTGGGGGAGTAAACGCATTCCAATTTATGTTAATGCTTATGGAGCTCCTCAGCTCACCCCTGAAACCTGAGCAGTGACATGCTTAGTTGTGCTTAAAAGTCCATCATAGCGGCCATCGGCAAAGAGGCGATAGCCGCTGATCTCTTTTCGCATCACCGCATATTGATCTTCATACCATAAAGGCAAACAGGCCAATGTCTGCTCTAAATGCGCCTGAAGTTGACGATAAAGCTGTGCCGCTTCGGCCAGATCCTGAGTGGCTTCTGCTTGTCGTATCAATCTATCCGCTTCGGCATCACGATAACGGCCACGGTTGGCGCCATTGGGCGGAATTGCTGAGCTGTCAAAAACATATTTGAAAATATCAGGGCTTTTAATCCCGACCCACGCCAAGCTATAAAGCTGAAATCGCCCCTGTTTTATATCATGATAAAAGGTTCCCCAGTCGTAACTCTGGATATTCAGGTCAATGCCCAACTTGCGTAGTTGCGATTGATAAATCGTTGCCAAGCGTAATCGAGTGGGGTCGGATGAAGTTTTATAACTCAGTTGTAGGCGTAACTGCCCATTTTGTAAACGAAAATGTTTAGGATAGGCTTCAACCAACTGTCGATAAATATTTTGCCACTCCAATACTGACAAATTTTCAGAATTTTTTGTATTTTTTGCTAGAACTCCCAGTCCTGCTATTCTCTTTTTCTGTTTTCGAACTTCAGGACTGGGAATTTTGGGATTTTTTTGGTTTTTTGCTTGTAAATTTTGCCACAGTTGAAGGAACCCTTGATGCAGGGCGATTTGTGATTGCTGAGGGTCATAAGGATAGCCATGCAAATCGGGATTGCCTGCCCAATGATTGGGGGAGAGCAACCCGCCTGCTAAATGCGCATGTCCTTTAAACATCGCTTGGATAATGGCAGGACGGTCGATCCCATAGGCGATTGCTTGTCTAAAAGGCAACAGGCTTAAAATGGGGTCTTCAAAATTAAAACCCATATAGGCAAAATTAGTGCCACTATGCCAAGCCACTTTCAACTCTGGACGCTGCTCACAATAGGCAGTCATCTCGGGTGAAAGGTCATTCTGAATTAGATCCAACTCTCCTTTTCGCAACTTCAAGACCCGTACCGTCGCATCTTTGACAGGCAGAAATTGAAGCAAAACGCCATCTTTTACCCTTTTTAATACCAGCTTCTGATCATTCATTGAGACAAATTCGGCACCACCACTGCCAATGGGCTGATCTTGAAAACGGTGTCCTTGCTCAATCAAATCCGCTGGACAAATTCCAATGGTCAAGCGTCCTACAAAAAGGGCATCAGCTGCTTTCA
>JALUXI010000257.1 GCA_027019045.1 Piscirickettsiaceae bacterium
TTCCGCTGCGGGAGTTGGTGTACGAAAAGCCACCGCAATATCATTGGTCACCTGATCCCCTGCCACAGGAATCACTGCCGTATGGCGAATCGCCCCATTTTGGAAAACAGCAATATCCGTCGTACCGCCACCAATATCGACCAAACAGACCCCTAACTCTTTTTCATCTTCAGACAACACAGCTTCACTTGAAGCCAGTTGCTCTAAAATAATGTCCGCCACTTCTAAATCGCAACGCTCAACGCATTTAGTAATATTCTGTGCCGCACTGACCGATCCCATCACCATATGCACCTTGGCTTCTAGACGCACCCCAGACATCCCAACAGGCTCACGAATCCCGCCTTGCTTGTCGATGATAAACTCTTGCGGCAAGATGTGCAGCAACTGCATATCTCCAGGAATCGCCAAAGTTTTGGCCGCTTCAATCACTCGCTCAACATCTTCAGGCTTGACCTCTTGGTCGCTAATCGCCACCATTCCATCTGAATTCATACTACGAATATGGCTACCCGCAATCCCCACATAGACGGCTTGAGCTTGTTGACCGCTCATTCGCTCTGCTTCATCAATGGCGTGCTGAATGGAATCAACCGTGGCATCGATATTAACCACCACCCCCTTCTTAAGCCCTCGTGAAGGATGCAGTCCCATCCCAATCACTTCAAGCTCACCGCTTGATTTCAGCTTCCCAATAATGGCCGCAATTTTGGAAGTGCCGATATCCAGTCCAACAATAATATTTGAGTTCTGCTGTTTATTTGCCATCTGTTGCTAATCCATGCTCTGATTTTTTGGGCGATTGTTGCTTTATAATAAAACCATTACTATATCGTAAATCAAATCCCTGTGCGACTTTCAAATAGGATTTTTCAACTTTTGGGTAAGCCAACGCAAATCGGCGCAGCTCTTCCGCCCCTTTCTCTCTATCCGCCACCAAAGTACGACCATCCAACAGTGTGATTTTCCAAATACCGCTAGGCGCCAATTCAAGCTGAGCAATTTTCATCCCTAAAGGTTGTAAACGCTGTTGAAATACTACTAGCGCTTTAAGGACTTCTGCGGCATCTGCATCCTCGCCTTTCAACCGTACAAGATTTTCAAACGGCGAAATATCCAGAGGGTAAAAGACCTGCCCAGCATCATTGACAAGTCCATTTTCATTCCAGCGCACCACCGGTTTTTGTAACACCAAACGAACTTTCAAAGTATCTGGCCAAAATCGACTCACTGCTGCACTGCGTACCCACTCCAATCGTGCCAAATCTGACTGCAATTGCAACAGATCCACCTGCCAAAAAGAGTCTCCTAGATAAGGCTTCACCACCTGCTGAAACTGCTTTTGCTGTTCTGGCTGCAAAGCTGAAGGCTCGGTCACCACTTTTTTTAATGGGAAGAGGGTATTTTGCTTATCCCACAGATAAACGCCCGCCCCCAAGACTAGCAACATCAATCCCCCTACCAGTAAACTTTTCAGCCAAGTCTTCACTCAACACCTCACCTATACTTTTGCAAGCTGCAAAATGCGCAAAACTAAGTCTGAAAATCCCAGTCCCGCATGCTTGGCTGCCATGGGCACCAAACTATGATCGGTCATGCCAGGCACGGTATTGAGTTCAATTAAGTAGGGATTTAATTGTGAATCCAACATTAAATCCACCCGCCCCCAACCTTCAGCACCCAGCACTTCAAACGCTTGTTTTGCTAGTTTCTGCATCTGCTGCTCCTTGCCTGCAGATAGATGCACAGGGCAGTGATATTGGGTGGTATCGGAGTGGTATTTCGCCTCGAAATCATAAAAATCCCGATCCGTTTCCAGCTCAATCAACGGCAAAGCCTCATCCCCTAAAATGGCCGCCGTAAATTCTCGCCCAGTGATCCACTGCTCAATCAAGATCTCCGCATCAAACAGCTGTGCTTCGGCAATGGCCGACTCTAGTTCACCTTCTGATAGAACTTTTTGCAACCCTATACTAGAACCCTCTCGACTGGGCTTGACCATCACCGGAAAATTCAACCCCGCTTGATGAAATCGTTTCCAACTGAAAGGAAGGACATCGCTTACCCAGATAAAATTGGGCGTCGGCAATCCTGCCCCCTGCCAAGCCAACTTGCTACGCAACTTATCCATGGCCAAAGCCGATGCCGCCATTTTACTGCCCGTAAACGACACGCCTAAGCTCTGCAAAATCGCCTGTACCTGACCATCTTCTCCCCAACGACCATGCAGCGCAATAAAGGCTAAATCAGCTCCCTCCACTGCCTGCACAACCGCTTGAAGCGACTGCACATCAAATGCTTCAGCCTCCACGCCCACTTGTTGCAAAGCCTGAACCACCTGCTGCCCACTGTTGAGCGACACCGCTCTTTCTGCCGCCGTGCCCCCCATTAAAACAGCAACTTTGCCTAAATTATCTAGACTAAACACGCTTTTCTTCCCTCTCTTGCCAACGACGAGCCACCTGCCCAATACTACCCGCCCCCATCACTAATACCACATCGTCAGGTTGCAATAGCGGCTGCATCAATTCATCCAACTTTTCCAAATCTTCAACTAAAGTGACATTCTGTTGACCATGCAGCCGCAATGCTTGAATTAACGATTTCGCATCTGCTCCTGGAATCGGACTCTCTCCCGCCGCATACACTTCGGTTAGCACAACCAAATCCGCCAACCTTAAAGCTTGAACAAATGCATCAAAAAGATCTCGGGTACGGGTATATCGATGTGGCTGAAACACTAAGACCAAGCGTTGTTGAGGAAAAGCGGCTCTCGCCGTAGTCAAGGTCGCCTCCAGCTCCGTTGGGTGGTGACCGTAATCATCCACCAGCGTCACAGACTGCCCCGCAATCTGCCGTTCAGGATAGACCTCAAAGCGTCGTCCAACCCCACCAAAAGCAGCCAATGCTCGTTGAATCGCCTCAACCTCCACGCCCAGCTCCCAAGCGACCGCAATCGCCGCTAGCGCATTCAAAACATTATGTCGACCAGGCAAATTCAGCTGCACCTCAAAAGCCCGTTCACCTTTTAGCCAGACCTCAAACCGACTTTGCAGCCCTTCATGCACCACCGCTTTCCCTTGCACATCTGCATCCTGCTCAATGCCATAGGTCAGCACTTTCCGTTTCAACTTAGGCATCATCTGCCGAATATTGGCGTCATCTACACACAAAATCGCCATGCCATAAAAAGGTAAACGGTGAATAAAATCAATAAAAGTCTGTTCTAAATTCTGGTACTGCCCCTGATAGGTTTCCATGTGATCTTCTTCAATATTAGTCACCACTGAAATCATTGGACTCAGGTGCAAAAAGGAAGCGTCCGACTCATCCGCCTCCGCCACCAAATATTGACTTGACCCCAAACGGGCATTGGTACCGACTTGATTTAACCGTCCCCCAATCACAAAAGTGGGATCCAATCCACCCTCGGTTAAAATCGCCGCCGCCAAACTGGTTGTGGTGGTTTTGCCATGCGTTCCCGCAATCGCAATGCCAAAACGCATCCGCATCAACTCCGCCAACATCTCCGCCCGTGGAATCACAGGAATGCGTTGTGCCTTTGCCCAAGCCACTTCAGGATTATCTTGAGCAATCGCCGTTGAAGTCACCACCACATCACAAGTTTTGACATAGTGTGCCTCATGCCCCATCTGAATCTTCGCCCCCAACTCAATCAAATGCGCAATGGTCGGATTATGACGAATATCCGACCCCGTCACCTCAAACCCCATATTCAGGCACACTTCAGCAATGCCCGCCATACCGACACCGCCAATCCCCACAAAATGAATCTGCCGAACCTTATCTTTCATGACCACTGCTCTTTATACAACTAACATCGTATCTTACTAAATTTCCCAAAAAACAACGCGAAAATTCTCAAAATCCCCAGTCCCGCACCCATAAATTGAAGACACAAAAAAAGCCGTCGCAATGACGGCTTTCAAAATCTGGCGGAGAGCGGGGGATTCGAACCCCCGATAGGTTATTAGCCTATACCCGCTTTCCAGGCGAGCTCCTTCAACCACTCAGACAGCTCTCCGAAGGAAGTGGGGCATTATACCAAATTCATCGACAGAGTAAAGCACTCACATCATCTCTAAATCATCCAAACGGCTCTCCAAACCTTTCATTGCACACTGCTCATCTGTCATCCCCGAAGGCGCTCCACTCACACCAATCGCACCATACAACCGTCCACCTGCACGAATCGGTACACCGCCCGCCATAAACACTAATCGATCATCCGCAAAAGGTAATCCCGTCCCCACCTGGCCTTTCAGTTGAGAACCTTTCGCATTAAAGTTCACGGCGGTAAACGCCTTTTTATAGCTAATCGGCGTGGAGACAGGCGGAGCCACCGTATCTCGCAGTTGTGCCTGAATATGGCCACTGCGATCCACCACCGTTGCACTCACCGAAATCCCCTCTTCACGACACGCCTTAATGGCCGCCATGGCCATATCCTGAGCCACCTCCAATGTCAGCCGTGGCACAGAAACCGTCAATGCCTCCTCTGCATGCACGCTCTGAACAAACAACCACCCTGTCAAGAATGCGACTTTTATTTTCATGTCTCTCTCCTTTAGCCTACAATATAAAGTCATTTCACTCCTCAAAAGGAATGCTACATGTTTGATTTTACACTCTTTACCCTCATTTTTATTGCTGCAATCCTCATTATCCTTTTTAAAGCAGTTAAAATCGTGCCGCAATCAGAGTTGATGGTCGTGGAGCGACTGGGGAAATATCACCGCACTCTGGATGCAGGGCTTAACTTTATTATTCCCTTTATTGATCAAATCCGAGCCAGCTTCACCACTCAAGAACAGGTGATTGATATTCCACCGCAAAAAGTCTTTACCAAAGACAATGTCTCCATCACCATTAACGGACTGGTTTTCTTGCGAATCAACGATGCCCGCAAAGCCACCTATGAGATCCTTGATCTCAAGTCTGCCATTGCCCAACTTGCCCAAACCACTTTACGGGCTGAAATTGGAAAACTCGATTTAGATGACACCCTCTCTTCTCGTGAACAACTCAATGCCGCCCTACTCAGGGCACTGGATTCCGCTTCAGCCAACTGGGGCGCTAAGGTCACCCGTGTGGAAATCTCTGACATCTCCGTCCCTGAAGAAGTCAAAGCAGCCATGGAATTGCAACTACGAGCTGAACGGGAACGCCGTGCCACCGAAACTCAGGCAGAAGGGGAAAAGAACGCCACCATTGCAGAGGCGGAAGGGAATCGACAAAAGGCGTTTAAAGAAGCCGAAGCAATTGAACGGATGGCGGATGCCAAACGCTATGAACAGATTCAAATCTCCGAAGGGGAACAGCAAGCGATGATATTAATTAACCAAGCGATGCAAGACAACCCACAAGCTGCCGAGTTCCTGCTTGCCAAAGATCGCATCAAAGCTTTTGAAGGTATCGCCGCCAGCGACTCCGCCAATAAAGTGATTCTCCCCTATGAAGCCAGCGAACTCATTGGCTCACTTTCAGCTTTAACCAGCATCTTAAATCCCAAAGGAGAGAAGTAATGGATGGACAAAACCCCGCCATTCTCCCCGCCTTTGCCAATTGGCAACTGCTATCGTTAGGAGTGATTCTCATCACCCTGGAAGTCACCCTGCTGAACTTTTTTATTCTGCTCTGGTTTGGCATTGCTGCCATTCTGGTTGGCATTTGGGGCTTTTTCATCCCCTTTGAACACGGCGAATACCAACTCCTTGCGACAGCCGTGATGGGAACAGGGCTACTGCTCCTGTTTCGCAATCGCCTTTTAGAGGTCAATCAAAAAACCCCAGAGATGACACTGGAAACTTTTAAAGCAGGTGAAGCAGGCAGGCTGATGCAACAAGACGGCACCTGGATGATTGAATACCAAGGCAGCTGGTGGCAAGTTGCCAACCCAACTGACAATTTGAAAGCAGGCGAAACCGTGCGGGTCACCAAAGTCGAAAACAACCGAGTCTGGATTCAACCCCAAAACCCTTCTTGATTTCACCTAGGCGGTGGTAAAACCCGCCAAATTTTAATGCCTTCAGGCGTGGCATAATCGAGCGATAGGCAAGGCAACAGCAGGCTGACCAGTGTCTTCTCCACCACCTTGGTAAACTGGTGTTGATACAGCAGTTTACAACTCAGCTGATGTGTCACTCCAATCTTCTGAATATCTGGGGCAGCGAATCCAATCTCCATGGCGGGGGCGACACGAATATGCTCTGCTGCCCCCTGATGTACCGCCCAGAAGTTCAACCCTAAATACTCCGCCAACACATGATCCCCCTGTTCAAAATAATGTTCAGGGGTGACCAACCGTTTCTCTTCCGCATAATGCAATTTGGGTTCAAAAAGCCAAAAATCCCCAGTCCCGATCGCCGATTTAACCATCACAAAACCGATTAAAATCCAGAAAGGGTGTGGACGAATATTCAGCTGCTTCGCCCATAAAATCAGCGTCAAAGGGACTAAATTATCCGCCACATAACGCACCTGCATTGGCAAACTAAACCAAGCAAAGGTCA
>JALUXI010000258.1 GCA_027019045.1 Piscirickettsiaceae bacterium
ATGGTCAACAGGAGCGACTTATTTTACAGGGGGCTGATGAAGTACCGTCCTCTAAGCCGAGCAATGGGCAGACAAGCTCTTTTAATCAAAATAAATTGAACCGCATCGTGTCTCAACTGCGTCGCAGCCCTTTGTCGATTTCACAATATCTGAGATTCCAGCCGTTGCGAAAAAACAACCAGTGGGTGGGGGTGCAGATTTGGCCGAAAACAGAAGTACAGATTTTCCGAGCCTTAGGATTTCGGCCAGGGGATATTATTCGTCAAGTGGATGGGATGACCATTCAGCAGATGAGCGAAAAGCCGCAACTTTGGAATGAATTTACCCGCAAATCACAATTTGAACTCTTAATTGACCGTCACGGCAACTTAGTCACCCTGCCCGTTGACCTAAACCATCCGAATGGTGGAGCCTAGCATGAAAAAACTTTTAATTGGACTTGCTCTATTAAGTCTGACCACTTTCGCCCAAGCCAAGCCTGTGAAGTTGCAACAGAGCTTTAAAAATGTTGATATTCGCAAGGTGATTGAGGCGGTCGCTAAACTGACTCGACATAACTACATCATCGACCCAAGAGTCAAAGGGCGGGTGACATTGATTGCCCCTGATCCAATGGAACCTGAAGCCTTAAATAGCACCCTTTTGGCGATTCTACGGGTGCATGGTTATGTGGCGGTGCCTGATGGTGAAGTGACGAAAATTGTACCCGCTAACTTAGCACGGGATCAGATTCCTTTTCAATCCAAAAGCAGTTCAGCGGCGGATGCATGGGTGACGGAAGTGATCAGCGTACACAATGTTGAAGCGACCAAATTGGTGGCCATTCTGCGTCCTTTGGTGGCAAGAGAAGGGCATTTGGTGGGCTTGTCCGACAGTAATAAATTGGTGATTACCGATACCCTTGCCAATATCAATCGGATTAAACAGATTATTCAGCGTATCGATGTCCCTTCCGTGGCCGAATTTGAGATTGTACCGCTGAAAAATGCTTCGGCCAAAGAGATGAGCCGCACGCTGAAAACCTTGCTACCGAGTGGTAATCATAAGCCGATGGTGTCGTTTGATGAACGCACCAATCGCTTGATTATCCGAGGCAGTGCAGAAGATCGCCTGAAAATTCGAGCCTTGGTGGCGCAACTCGATACCCCCATGCCAAGCGATGGCAATGTGTCGGTGGTTTATCTGCACTATGCCAAAGCAAAAGATTTAGCCCCTGTCTTACAAAAAATGGCGGCCAGCCCCGCTCTGATTCATATTTCGGATGCGGCGACACCTGCCGCTAAAGGCAAAGCTCCAGCAGCCCATAAAACTGCTAAGGAGATTGCCAAAGAGATTACGATTCAAGCGGATGAACGGATGAATGCACTGGTCATCAGTGCGCCCCCGACCGTTGTCAGTGCTTTGAAGCGGGTGATTAAACAACTCGATATTCGCCGTGCCCAGGTATTGATTGAAGCAGTATTGGTGGAAGTGTCCGAATCCAAACAGGCTGAATTGGGCGTTGAGTGGGCAGCCAATGGTCCTAATGGTTTGGGGATGATTAACTTTTCAGGTACCTTGCCCACCATTTTAGGCAATGTTGGCAATCCAGCCGCTCAGGCGCAAGCTTTAGGACGGGGCATTGTCAGTGGGGTGGGAGAAATTAGCACCAATAATCAGGGCTGGTTGGCACTGATTCGAGCCTTAAATGGTGATGCCAATGCCAATATTCTCTCTACACCCACCTTATTGACCCTAGACAATGAAGAAGCAGAAATTGTCGTCGGGAAAGAGGTGCCTTTCCGTACAGGGTCTTATACCAGCACAGGCAGTAGCAGTACGCCGAGTAACCCCTTTGAGACGATTGAGCGTAAAAATGTTGGTTTGAAACTCAAGGTGAAACCACAAATCAATGAGGGCGATGAAGTCTATTTGGAGATTAACCAAGAGTTATCCGATGTGCTACCCAAAAGTGATGCGGTGGATTTGGTGACTTCTAAGCGGGAAATCAAAACCAATGTGATTGTGGGTGATGGCAATGTAATTGTCTTGGGTGGGTTAATTACAGAGAAAGAAACCGAAACCACCGCTAAAGTCCCAGGGCTGGGCGACTTGCCATTGATAGGTGGGCTGTTTCGCTCCAAGCAGAATGTGCGAGAAAAGGTCAATTTGATGGTGTTTTTACGCCCTGTGATCGTGCGTAATGCCAAGATGAGCAACTATTACAGCCAGCAAAAATACACCGATATGCAGCAGGTGCAAAAAAAGATGTTGCAGCATGATTCTGAGATGCTAGAAGGCTTGCGTCCAAAAATGCGTTCTTTACCAGAGTGGTTGCAGAAAAAGCCAGTTCATCCCGCTAAAAAGATCGTCAAGAAAGCCTCCACGCCTAAGCCAACCCCTGCGGAGAGCGCAGAAGAGAGCGTCTTAGAGACGCTTGGTTTTTAAGGAGCATTCCATGGCTTTGGATCTTCCCTTTGCATTTGCCCAAACCCATCAGGTGCTGCTTCAGCCCGCTGAATCGGGAGGGGTGCAGGTGTTGCAAACTGCGCAGACACCGCCTGAGGCGTTGCTTGAAGTACAACGACACCTTTTGCCTGAATCATTTGAAGTGGTGACGCTGGATGAAGCGGCCTTTCAGCAGCAGTTGCAACGCCAGTTTGTCAATACCTCCGTCAATGCGATGGAGCAGATGGATGGACTGGAAGAGCAGCTCTCTTTGAGCGAGGTCGCTAACGCCCTGAACGAAGCGGAAGACCTGCTCAATAGCGATGATGATTCGCCGATGATTAAGATGCTTAACGCCATCTTAACTGAAGCGATTCGTGCTAATGCGTCGGATATTCATATAGAGCCTTTTGAAAAGCAGTTACGGATTCGTTTTCGGATTGATGGGCAGCTGAAAACTATTTTGACCCCCAGCCCTACAATTGCCCCCATGTTGGTGTCTCGAGTGAAGGTGATGGCGAAGCTGGATATTGCCGAAAAACGCCTGCCGCAAGATGGCCGCATTACCCGTAAACTGGGTGGGCGAGAAGTCGATTTACGGGTCTCCACCATCCCTTCGAGCTATGGTGAGCGGGTGGTGATGCGTCTACTGGATAAGAGTGCAGGACGACTGAATTTAACCGACCTAGGGTTGCCTGCGGAGATGCTGCCAAGGGTGCAGTCCATTTTGGCACGCCCCTATGGCATCTTTCTGGTCACAGGTCCCACAGGTTCAGGGAAAACCACGACCCTCTATGCCGCTTTGAGTCGCCTTAATGATAGTCAACGCAATATTATGACGGTGGAAGATCCCGTGGAGTACAACATTGAAGGGATTAACCAGACACAGGTCAATACCAAGGCGGAGATGTCGTTTGCAAAAGGGTTGCGGGCGATTTTGCGTCAAGACCCCGATGTGGTGATGATTGGAGAGATTCGAGATGCCGAAACGGCCGAGATTGCGGTGCAAGCCTCTTTAACGGGGCATTTGGTGCTCTCCACCTTGCATACCAATACGGCAGTAGGAGCGGTGACCCGTTTAAAAGATATGGGGATTGAACCTTTCTTGCTCTCCTCCAGTTTATTGGGCGTGATGGCGCAGCGGCTGGTTCGGAAGCTCTGCCCGCATTGCAAGCAGCCGCATCCAGCCGATGAGCAGGAGTGTGAACTGCTGGGTGTGGATGCTGCTGTGCTTTACCATGCGCAAGGCTGTGAAGCGTGTAATCACACAGGCTATGCAGGGCGACAAGGGATTTATGAACTGGTGGAAGTGGATAGTGAAATGCGTCGTCTGATTCATGCGGAAGCTTCGGAACAAGAGATGGAGGCCATTGCCAGACAGCAAGGCCCGTCTCTACAACAGAGTGGCTTTGCACTGGTTTTGCAAGGGGTGACCAGTTTGGAAGAGGTGCTGCGGGTTTCGCAGTCGGCATAGCGTACAGAGCAGAGGATTCATTGTAAATGGCGACCTTTAAATATGAAGCGCTGAATGCCCAAGGCAAAAAGCAGACGGGGACGCTGGAAGGGGATTCTGCCCGACAAGTCCGACAACTGCTCAAAGAGCGACAGCTCTCGCCATTGAAAGTCCAGCCTGTGAATGAAACCGCTTTGGCGAACCGAGTGAAGTTTGCGGGCTTTAAAAAGAAGCTCTCTACGGCGGAATTATCATTGGTAATTCGCCAACTGCACACACTGCTCAGTGCAGGTAAACCTTTGGCAGATGCGTTGCAGGTGTTGGCTCAGCAAGCACAGGGGCGAACGCAACAGCCGTTTTTGACCCATCTGTATGATGCGGTGGCAGAAGGTCATGCATTGGCAGCCGCACTGCGGCAAAGCCCGTTTAAAGTCCCCGAAGAGGTGATTGCCACCATCGCCGCAGGGGAAGAGAGTGGTCATATGAGTGCGGTGCTGTCTCGTTTGGCGGAGGCGATTGAGCGGCAAGAGAAGCTGAATAAAAAGATGAAAGCCGCCTTGATCTATCCCATTTTAATGGTGGTGGTGGCGGTGACCATTGTGTTTTTCTTGGTGGTCTATGTGGTGCCGAAGGTGGTGGAGGTGTTTGCCAATATGCACCAAACCTTGCCGCCTTTGACCCAAGGCTTGATTCATCTGAGTGCCTTTTTGCAGCAGCACTGGCTGGGGCTGTTATTGGGCGTGATAGGTTCGGTTGTTGGATTTAAACTACTGATGCGTCGTCCTAAATGGCGGTTTCGTTTTGAAAGCTTGCTATTGAAGCTGCCAGGCGTGCGTACCTTTTTAATTTATGCTGCCAGTGCCAGATGGGCAAGAACACTAGGCGTGCTGTTGGACAGCGGCGTGCCGACACTGCAAGCTTTGCATATTTCGGCGGAAACAATGAGCTTGTTGCCTTTGAAGCAGAAGGTGGAGGCAATGAGCGAAACCGTACGCAAAGGGAAGTCGATAAGCTTTGCGATGCAAGAAGCAGGCTTTTTTCCGCTTCTGCTGGTGAATCTTGCGGAAACGGGGGAAGGCAATGGACAGCTTTCGCAGATGCTGCTCAAGGGGGCTGAACGCTATGAAGAGGATGTGGAGACGGCGGCGCAGACCTTAATTTCGATTTTAGAACCCGCCTTAATTATCGTGATGGGTGGGGTGGTGCTGACCATTGTGTTGGCGATAATGTTACCAATTTTTTCAATGAACCAGATGGTAGGACATTAAGAAAAATGAAAGAGATGAAAAAGATGAAAAAACGCTTGAGCAAGCAACAAGGCTTTACCTTGATTGAACTGATGGTGGTCGTGGTGATTTTGGCGATTTTGGCAATGATCGTTGCCCCGATGGTGATGGATCGCCCAGATGAGGCACGGATTGTGAAGGCGAAACAGGATATCGCCTCTATCAGTTCCGCGTTGAATCTGTATAAACTGGACAACTACCGCTACCCCACCACCGATCAAGGATTAGAAGCCTTGGTGCAGAAACCAACCTCAGAGCCTCAGCCTAAACATTGGCGACAATATCTGAAAAATCTCCCTAAAGATCCTTGGGGCAATGAATACCTTTACCTTAGCCCAGGTGAACATGGTGATTTTGACCTCTACACCCTCGGAGCCGATGGACAAGAAGGGGGTGAAGGGGTGAATGCAGATATCGGTAACTGGAACCTTGATCAGCAGAAATAAAAATTTCGAGCAAGTTTGCCGAATTTTGCCAAAATCCCCAGTCCTGATGTTGTTTGTGCGGCAAAAATGCCTTCAAAGTGGCTTTACGCTGATTGAGTTAATGGTGGTCTTGGTGATTGTAGCGGTGATGTTGCGGATGGTGGTGCTGTCTCTTAGCCCGAATACCCAAACTCGGCTGCAACTCACTGCAGAAAAGGCAAAAGGGATGATGCAGATGGCGTGTGATCAAGCGGCGATGCGGCAGAGTTTGGTGTTGATTGAACCCTCAGACAAGCAGCTTCAGGCGTGGATGTCGGTTAAGCAAAACGATCAGAAGGTCGCAAGTACGGATAGCTCCTCGCCAAAGGCACCGTCATTGGTTTGGCAAGCATTGGGTGAGCCTTTGTCATGGCCTGAAGCGGTGGCGGTCACTTGGGTATTGCCGAGTCAAATCAGGACGCAGAATGAGTTGCATCAGTCGATGACACTGGATGAAAACCTCTCTTTGGAGGTGCAAAAAGCTCAGGCAAGCTATCGAGCAAAGCTTGCCAAAGGGTGGCGATGTTGGCCGACGGGAGAGATGGATGCGGGGGAAATGGATTTTAAAGCCATTGATGCGTCACTTCCAACTTTGCAGCTTAAGTGGGACAGTTGGGGACGATTTAAGTTGTCTGAAGCCGAGAGTGACGAAGGGCGATGAAGCAGCAGGGCTTTACCTTGATTGAAGTAATGGTCGCTTTGGCGGTGGTGGCGATTGCCTTATCGGCCTTGAGTCAAGCGGCGGGGCAGTTTGTGTGGAATCAGACCAGTTTAGAGCAACGGATTCTGGGCAACTGGGTAGCGGAAAATGAAATTGTTAAACTGCATACAGGGTTGCTGAAACAGCCT
>JALUXI010000259.1 GCA_027019045.1 Piscirickettsiaceae bacterium
GGTGTTACTGCTTAAAATCCCCCCTGCGCTAGAGGTGATTTTGCCTTTGGTGACCCTTTTAAGTGTGATGTTGGCCTTTGGAAGGCTCTATCAAGACCAAGAGATGGTGGTGTTAAACAGTTGTGGGATTGGTCCGCATTATTTCCAGAAGCGGGTATTTTGGTTTTTACTGCCGATTGCCCTCCTGACCGCATGGGTGACTTTGTGGCTGACACCTTGGTCATTCCAAACCGAGCAGAAAATTATCCGTGAAGCACAAGAGCAGACACCCGTGGCGGGCTTGGTGGCAGGTAAATTCAATTCATTGCCTAATGGACAGGGTGTGTTTTATGCGCGAGAGATTTCAACTGATGGTGCTTTTAAAAATGCGTGGATTCAATTGAAACAAGCCTCGCAAAATGGAAAGCCTAGTCAGATGTTGATTATGGTCGCCCCTGAAGGACGGTTTGAGTGGAAGAATGGGCAGTTAGCCCTAGTGCTTTTACATGGTCAGTCTTATCAAGGATTAGGACAGTCGGCGGTGATTGCCCCAAGCGCACGGCAAGAAGTGGTGGTGCAGAAGTTCGGGCGATTTGAAGGGATATTGCCACAAATTCAGTTGGCACCAGAGAGGTTGAGTAAATGGGCGCAACCCACGGCGGTGTTGTGGCATAGCGACCAGCCTCATTTACAGGCGCTATTGGCTTGGCGGTTGGTGATTCCTTTTGGTTTAATTGTATTGGGATTGTTGGGGTTGAAATTGAGCAAAACGGGGCCTCGAGAGGGGCGGTTCGCCAAGGTTTTTATAGCGATTGTGTTGTATGTGATTTATAACCAGTTACTGGTGACAGAGCGAGATCTGGTGGCTGAAGGCAAGCTACCTTGGGAGTGGGGGTTGCTACCGGTGCCTTTGCTTTATCTATGGTATGCGCTCTATCAGCCTCCCCGTCGTCATAACCGGAAATGGCGTCGTGCTCAACAGATAGGGGGTGTGGCATGAATCTTGTCGAGCGTTATTTGGCGAGAACGGTGATTGCCCATACCTTGATTGTGCTGCTGGTGCTGCTGGTGATTTTGGGCTTTTCTGAGTTGATGATTCAGTTGGGGAAGGTGAGTGGGGATTACACCTTATCTAAAGGCGTGCTTTATACCGCTCTGAAACTGCCTGTCTATGGCTATGAACTTTTTCCTATTGCGCTATTGATCGGAACATTGATCGGGTTGGGGAGCTTAGCGAATCATGCCGAGTTGACCATTTTGCGGGTGACGGGGTGGTCGATTGGACGGATCTTTTGGGCGGTTTTGAAAGGGGCTTTATTGTTGTGGTTGGTGGTCGCATTGATAGGCGAAACCTTGGCTCCAAAAAGTGAAGCCTTTGCTAAAAAGATGCGAGATGAAGCCCTGCATCGAACCTTTTCGGTGAGTGGGCAGGAAGGATTTTGGTTGAAAGAAGAGCAGCAAAATTTGCAGAATCCCCAGTCCCGCTATATTCAAGTGGGGCATTTTGTTAATGATCGTTTGTTGGCCGATATTGCGGTTTACCAGTTTGTGAATGGGCAATTGCAGAAAGTGTGGTGGGCGAAACAGGCGGTCTTTGAAAAAGGGCAGTGGTGGTTGAAGTCGGTTAGAGAGCAGTCGTTGGCGTTTGTGCCGAGCCAAGACCCTTTTATGCAGCAGTTGGGTCAACCTGAATTACGCTTTTCAGAGCAGCAGCTAGCGAAACAGCCGATTTCACTGCCTGTTTCTCCAGATTTGTTAGAAAGTTTGAATGTTGAAGTGCGTTATATGAGCATCGTAGATCTGTATCATTACATTCACTTTTTAGAAAGAAATGGATTGGATGCCGATCCTTATAAGCTAGCTTTCTGGCGAAAACTGGTCAGTCCATTGGTGATTGTCGGTATGTTGGCGCTGGTTTTCCCGTTGATTTTCGGTTCGCAACGCCAAGTCAGTATGGGACAACGCATTTTTGTCGGGATTCTGATAGGGATGGGCTTTACGCTGCTCAATCAGATTTTTGGCAATTTGAGTGTTGTGTATCATTGGCCAGTTGTGATTGGCGCGGTCGCCCCCTCTTTAGTTTTGATTATTTTATCACTGGGTTTGATGCGAAGCGTCAGGTAGAAAAGATGGTCCGCCTAGCAGGACTCGAACCTGCAGTAGCCGCTTAGGAGGCGGCAGTTTTATCCCGTTAAACTATAGGCGGAAGAGAGGCTGTATTTTACTCATCAAATTGCAGTTTGTTAATATCTAATTGTTTGGGGTTGCCTAATTTTTTTAATCCTTCATTGATGCCTTGTTGTAGATAGAAGGGATAGTGTTCTTCTAGTGTCAGTCCAATAATGCGTTCTGAAATTTCGTGACCTTGAGGGTCAAAGAAAAGGGTGGTGGGGGTGAGGGTGGCTTTGAGCTTTTTGGCAAACACAGGCATATCGACGAGGTGACCTTGAAAGTCTTTCATATGCCAACCGTCTTTATCTTGGACGACTTCTCTAAACTCAGCATAATCGGCAAGATTGGTATGAATGAGGAGGGGGTCAATAATATTTTCTTTGAGTCGATGACAGAAATGGCACCAACTGGCGGTCATGAAAAGGACAATAGGCACTTTCTTCTGTGCAGCAATATGGGCAGTTTTTTGCATATCGACGGCTAAGGGCAGGGTTCTAATCTCTTCTCGGGCTTCGGAATAGGAGGCAAAGGTAAGAAGGGTGAATAGCAGTATCGTGATTAAAGAGGTTTTCATAACGCATCCTTTTTAAACGGTTGAGGCTTTCATTATAGATGAAGCCGTAAATGTAGAATGGTATTTTTTAAGGGGTAAGTTGGCACTGTTTGTGCTTATAATTTTTTACTCTAAATTTTGATAAGGAAGTAGGCAAAATGGGACAGTTTTCAATTAAGCATAAGTTGATGTTTGGGTTTGGTGTGATGGCGTTATTGATCGCAGCCATTTCGATCTCTTCCGTTTGGGATTTATATAGGGTAAAAGCTCAGTTAAACGGTTTTGTTTCACTAAAACAGCCGCTTTCGGTAGGGGCTCAGGATGCGAGTTTTTTACTGGAAAAAAGTATGAGTGATTTGAATGCTTCGCTTTTGACCGATGATAAGACAGCAGCAAAACGATATCAGATTGAAATTGCCCAAGTGGGGGCAAAACTTGCCGCTTTGAAGTTTCGATTGCAAAAAGCAAAAGGGAGAATTCAAATAAAAGATGTTGAGCAGAAGATTCGTGCGATTAAAGAAATAGAGCAAGAGATGGCAAAATTGCCGCCCGTGATAAAGATGCTTGAAGCGATTCAACAAGATCGTAATAAAAAGTTTCCTGTATTTCCATTTGTTGCCAAAAATCTTCAGCCCTATGCAGGGCAGATTCAGCAACAGATCAATCTGATGATTGCGTCAGAGATGGAGGATTTATCTCCTGAGCGAAGCCCTGTTTTACAGAAATTGATTAAAATGCAGAAAACTTGGCTTAATGTGATGAGTAGTTTGCGGGGGTTTGTTGCTTTCCGTACGAAAAAAATGGCTTCAGATACGGAGCTTTATTTAACGGCATTTAATGATTTGGTAAGGTCGTTGCAGGCGTATGCAGACTCAGATATTGAGTTGACGATTGAGGAAGAAGATGGGTTACCTCAAATTATGACGGCGTTTAAAAAGTATCAAGCTGGATTTGCAAAGGCAAAAACGATTCATTTAGGACCTAAGTGGCGAATGGATGTTTGGTTGATGAAGCAAAAAATGATGCCTATCTTTAAATCGGTAGAAAAGAAGATTTCCGTTTTTGCTGGAACCATTCGGACAGAATCGATTCATGAGGCGGAAGATAATATTGATTTGGCTAAAACAGGTCTGAATATTCAAGCCACTCTATCTGTTGTGGGTGTGTTATTAGCGATTGTTTTAGGTTATCTTTTGGGAAGAATGATCGTTTCACCTTTAGAAAAAGCGGTAGAGGCGATGAAAGATATTGCTCAAGGTGAGGGGGATTTGACGCAGAGACTGGAGGTTAAAGGGAAAGATGAAATTACACAGTTAGCCACCTATTTTAATGACTTTATCAGTAAGATTCAGGGTGTTGTTCAGGAAGTAGGAGGCAATGTCCAGAGCTTGGAAAATACCTCAAGACATTTGGTCGCTACAACAGAAGTGGCTCAAAAAGGGGTCGAGAAACAGCAGGCTTCAGCCGAGGCTTTGAAAGAGGCGATGACGGAGATGCGGGCACAAGCAGGGCGTGTTGAAAATTTTGCGGGTAGCACTTCTCAAGCAACGGCTGGGGCGGCTGAAAAATTACAAGAAAGTGGTGAAGTGGTGCGGGCTTCAGCTGAAGATATTAAGAAGCTTTCTAGCAGTATGCAGAAAATCACCGACTCTGTTCAGAAGCTGAGTGAAGATGGTACTTCTATTGCCACTGTGGTGAATGTGATTAAAGAGATTGCGGAGCAGACCAACTTATTGGCCTTGAATGCCGCCATTGAGGCAGCGCGTGCAGGTGAACATGGTCGAGGGTTTGCGGTGGTTGCGGATGAGGTGCGTGGTTTGGCTCAACGCACCCAAGAATCCACAGCGGAAATCGAGAAAATCATTGATAAAATCCAAGCCTCTACTGCGATGACAGTCAAAGATGTTCAGCAAGGGGAGAAAGAGACCGAGAAGAGTATTGCATCTGTCTTGCATACCGAAGAGGTGTTGCAGCCAGTAATTCAGTTGATGCAAGAGGTTCAAGCAATGGGTGAGCAGATGCAGCAAGCGGCGCATGCCCAGAATCAGTTGGTACAAGAGGTTAATCAGCATATTGAGGAGATTGATGAGGTCTCTAAAGAGGTGGCGGAAGGCTCTCAAGAAATTAAAAAGAATGGAACCTTACTGGATGACATCTCGCATACTTTAAAACGGCTAGTGATGCAGTTCCGTTTTTAATTGATCGGTACTTTTTAAACTCACCCAGCATTTGCTGGGTTTTTCATTTTCAGGACGGTTAAAATAGCCTTTTTAGTTTGGTTTAGAGGTAGCTATGTGGCAGTATCCACAGATTGATCCCGTTGCATTGGATTTAGGCCCCTTGCAGGTGCATTGGTATGGATTGATGTATCTGTTGGGCTTTCTGTTCTTTTGGTTGTATGGTAGCTGGAAGGCAAAATCTGACCCACACTGGAACAGTGAGATGGTAGGGGATTTTCTGTTTTATGGTGCCTTGGGGGTGATTCTCGGGGGGCGGATTGGCTATGTGCTGTTTTATGATTTGCCGCATTATCTGCAGAACCCTTTTGATATAGTGGCTGTTTGGCATGGTGGAATGTCTTTTCATGGCGGCTTAATTGGGGTGGCGATTGCGATGTGGCTATTTGCTCGCAAAGTGAAACTGCCGCTACTTGAGATCGCCGATTTTGTTGCCCCGATTGTGCCTTTTGGACTCTTCTTTGGTCGCATTGGCAACTTCATCAATGGCGAGTTGTGGGGGAAGGTGACCGATTCGTCTTTAGGAATGTGGGTATATGATCCGCAACTTCATAAAATGGTACAAAAATATCCCACACAGCTGTTGGAAGCCTTGCTTGAAGGCGTGGTTTTATTCATTATTCTGTTCTTTTATAGTCGCCAGCCTCGTCCAAGAGGAGCGGTCACGGGGCTGTTTTTAGCCTGTTATGGTGCTTTCCGTTTTTTCGTGGAGTTTTTCCGTATGCCCGACCCACAGTTGGGATATTTAGCCTGGGGCTGGCTCACAATGGGACAGGTGTTATCCACGCCGATGATTTTAGTGGGCATTGGGTTAATGATTTGGGCATATCGACATCAGCATGAGGCACAGTCATGAAACAGTATTTGGATTTATTGCAACACATTATGGATAAAGGGGTGCAGAAGGGCGACCGCACAGGCACGGGAACCAAGTCGGTTTTCGGCTATCAGATGCGGTTTGACCTTCAAGAAGGCTTTCCAATGGTGACCACTAAAAAACTGCACCTGAAGTCCATTATTTATGAATTGCTGTGGTTTTTACGAGGCGATACCAATATTCGTTATTTAAAGGAGCATGGCGTCTCCATTTGGGATGAGTGGGCGACTGAAGAGGGCGAGCTGGGACCGATTTATGGCAAGCAGTGGGTCGCTTGGGAAACGCCAAAAGGGGAGCAGATTAACCAGATTCAGCAAATTATTGATACGCTTAAGCAGAACCCCAATAGCCGACGGATGCTGGTGTCTGCTTGGAACCCTGCTGATCTACCAGATGAGTCGATGAGTCCACAAGAGAATGTAAAGCAGGGGCGAATGGCTTTGGCGACCTGTCATGCATTTTTCCAATTTTATGTGGCGGAGGGCAAACTCTCTTGTCAGCTCTATCAACGCTCGGCAGATACCTTTTTGGGGGTGCCGTTCAATATCGCCTCTTACGCTTTGTTGGTGCATATGATTGCTCAGCAGACGGATTTGGAAGTGGGCGAATTTATTTGGACG
>JALUXI010000260.1 GCA_027019045.1 Piscirickettsiaceae bacterium
TTCCGTGGCAGCAGGTGCAGTTTGCCCAGCCTCAGTGGTTGCTCTGGGGGGCGGGTTTGATTGGGTTGATGTGGCTACTGCATTGGTTTAGACCTGCTCTTTCAGATCTAGAACAGCCGCCCAGTTCTCAAGGTCGCTCCTTTCGGCATCCGTTGCTTGAGCAGTTTTTGCAAAGTTCAAAAAATGTTCAAAATCCCCAGTCCCGCAGCCCGCAGCCGCTTTGGCAACGACTCGGTTGGCAGCTTTTACGGCTGTTGATTGCCGCTTTTTTGATTTTAGCACTGGCACAGCCCGAGTTACTGCAATCACCCAAGCCTGAAGCCAGCAAACAGGCAGTGCGGGATATTCAATTTGTGGTGGAAAGCTCGGTCACCTTTGTGTTGCCAGATTATGAGTTGGCAGGCAAGCCAGTGAGTCGGATGGAGGTAGTGAAATCGGTATTGGACGACTTTATTCAGCAGCTTGAAGGCAACCGTTTTGGCATTTCTATTTTTGCCGAGCAGGCGTATACTTTGTTGCCGCTCACAGAAGATGCCCAAGCGGCGAGGTTGAGTTTGCAACGCTTAAAACCCTTTTTGGCAGGGCGAACGGATGAAGGCATGGGCGAAGCGTTGGGTTTGGCACTGCAACAGATCGACCAGCAGGGGACAGCACCGAATCGGGTGGTGGTGCTGATCAGCGATGGCTTGAGCCAACCGAGCAAGATACCGCTCTCCTCAGTAGTGACCTATGCTCAAGGGATGAATGTGCCGATTTACACCATTGGCATCGGGGCGGGCAGTGCCAAGGCGGACAAGCGGCAGTTTAGCGGTTTGAACTACACGCCTTTGGATCCCACCATCTTGAAATGGCTAGCCAAGGAGACGGGCGGGCAATATTATCGAGTTGGCAGCGGGCAGGATTTGCAGCAGGTGTTGACACAGATTCGTCAAAGTGCAGGCAAGCCAGTAATGCTTCCACCGCCGCCACCTCGCCATCTTCCGCTTTACTTCTGGCCACTCTATGTCGTGGTTGGCTTGGTGATGCTCTATTTTGTTCTGCTGACTTTTTTCCACCCCGCCAGTCGGCAAAACCCAGCAGGAGGGCAATAGATGAGCTGGGAAGCATTGCAACATCTTTGGGCGACTTTACAGTGGCGAGCCCCCATTTGGTTATGGCTCATTCCTTTGCTGCCGCTGTTATGGTGGGCAAAAGGGCTGTGGCAACGCCATCAACAAGCTCAGTTTGCCGACCCTGCCCTCTGGCCTTGGCTGGAGGTGAGTAGCGGACGCACGCCTCAGCAGTCTCTGAAAGCGATCGCCAAGAAAATCATTTCGCCTGCGGCGATGCTGGCTTGGGGTTGGTTATTTTTAATGATCGCCTTGGCGGGGCCTCGCAGTTTACAGAATGAACAGAAGGCGGCGATGCGAAATGGGGTGGATATTTTGGTGGTGATGGATCTCTCCCGTTCCATGGAGGCAAAAGATGTTTCCCCCAGCCGCTTTGAGTTTGCCAAAGCGTGGGTCAGTGCCTTGAGCCAGCAACTGGCACCCAGTGACCGTATCGGGTTGCTTGCTTATCAAGCCTATCCGCATTTGGTCGCCCCTTTGACCCGTGATAAAGCCCTCTTTGCCCATTTTCTCGGTCTGATTCATCCCGATATGATGCCCACTCGGGGCAGCCGATTACGCACCGCTTTGGTTGAAGCGCATCGTGTGTTGAAGCAGACGGCTGAGCAACCGACATTATTGCTCGTTTTCACCAATGGACAACCTGATCCTTGGCTGCTGCAGCCTGAACCGCAAGGCTATGCCCAGTTAAACAAAGAGGTGATACCAACGGAGATTTTTGGTGTCGGTACGCCTCAAGCGGTGCCGCTATTTGAGGCGGATCATAAAAAACTACGAGTCAATGGCTTGCTGGTGCAGACTCGATTGGAAGAGGCGTTTTTGCAAAAAATCGCCCAACAGGTCGGTGGCGATTATCAACGCCTTACTGCCAGTCATGCTCAGCAACAGCAGCTGCTTGAGCAGATTCAACAGCTTGCCAAGCCCTTGAAAATTCAAGAAAACCAAGCCATCTGGCAAGATCACAGTTTCCCCTTTATTTTGGCGGCTTTCCTCGCCTTTTTATGGGCATGGTTCCCGATTTCCATGCGGTTACAAAGCAGCAAACCAACTTCCAGCACAGCAGGACTGGGAATTTTGGCATTTTCGGCAATTTTGGGTGTATTTTCGTTTGCCCTGCCGCAACCGAGTGTGGCTGCAGACGGTTTAGATTTAAAAGCGGTGCAGCAGGCAAAATTGGCGTATCAAGCTTATCAAAATCATGACTATGAATTGGCGACGCAACTTTTTGATGAGGTGGGCGGCTTTTTCGGCTGGTTCAATGCGGGCGATGCGGCTTATCGCAATAAAGACTATGAATCGGCCGTTTTCTATTTCCGCCAAGCCTTTAAAGCGGCAACCAGCGATGAGCAGCGAGCCAAGGCGCTTTATAATTTAGGCAATACCTATTTCGTCACCAACCTCTTGGACAAAGCGATTGAAGCCTACCAAGGGGCTTTACGCTATCAGCCTGACAACCCCAAGGCACACCATAATTTAGCCTTGGCAGAGGCGAGGTTAAAGCTGGTTTTGCAAGGCAAGGGCAAGCAGAAAAAGGGCAAAGGGGGCGGAAAAAATAGAGATGAAGAGGGCGCTTTCTTTGGTGGACAGAAGCCTTCAGAGAATCCAGAGCCAGGTAAAGGCGGGGAGGGCGACTTGGAAAATGTGAGTGGCAAATTCCAGAAGTACACCCGCCCTGATGCAGAAGATGCCACTCAATATGGCGTGTCATCAGCCTCTTCGCAGGCATTGAAAAGTTTAGGCGACGGTTCCGCTCAAGCAAATGCGATTTTAGAGGCCGAACGCCAACAGCAGATAGTGGCCGATTTGGAACAGCAGTTGAAACAGGTGTCGGATAAACAGGCGATGCTGCTGAAACGCATTTTTGAAAGAGAAGAGGGGTACATGGCACCTCAAGCACAGCCGCATCAAATGAAAGGAATTCAACCGTGGTAATAAGCAGTGTGTTACCGAAGGTATTACCGAGATTATTGTTGCTCATCCTGTTGAGCCTGATGAGCTTGTCAGTCTGGGCGGCGGTCAGCGAGCCGATTAAAATCAAATTCTCTCGCACCCACTTTCAAATGGGCGAATCCACCACCCTTTATCTGCAAGGCGAGCATGTTGAAGAGAAGGTGCCGCCTGCACTGGTGGAGCAGTTACGGCGTTATTTAATGGTGTTTCATGTTGAGGGTAACGGGGATTCGGTGCGGTTTATTCTCTATGCCCAAAAACCAGGCAACTTTATGTTTCCCGCTTTTAATCAAGGCGATTTTCACCTCAAAGCCCAGCATTTTGAGATTACCTCCAACCCTGAAGTGAAGCTTGCTTGGCAGCGGGATGCGAAAAAGCTGTTTCAACATCAGACGCTGAATTGGTCGGTCACCGCCCAGTTGGCAGACCCCACCTATCGGGCAAAACTGCATCTGGTGGAAGAGCAGGAGGCGGTGAACCGAGGGGAGAGACCGCTAGTTGACAAGCCCGCTTACCGAACCTTGAGTAGCGGTTTAGCGATAGCAGAACGCAAAACGCAGGGTGGGCGTATTGAGCGATTATTTACCGCAGCCTACACCTTTAAGCAGGTGGGGCAGGTGAAGGCGGTGGTACCCTATTTAGAGGTGCATAATCGCAGCCAAAGACCTTGGCGATTCTTTGCTTATCCCAACCGACACTTTATGTTCCATGTGAAACCGCTGCCCAGCTATCTACCGCCCAATCTCCCTGTGGGCAAGCTGTTGCTGAGCGAAACGCCAGTTCATGGTTGGATAGAATCGGGGGATCTGGTGCAGTGGACACTGAAGTTAGTTGGGCAGGGGGTGGCGGTTGATTTTTTGCCCAGTCTGGATAATCAACTCCAAGGCGATCAAGCCACCCGCTGGTTAGCTAATAGTCTTCAAAAAGAAGAAACCTTTACCCCAGCAGGCTATCAAAGCCAACTCAGTTTGCATCAGCCAATTCAGTTTATGCATTTTGGGTGGCATGCGTTACCCGAGATTCGATTGCTCAGCTTTAACCCCCACACCGAAAAGGTTGAAATCACTCAACTCCCCAGCCAAACACTCTGGGTGTGGCCAGCAGGACTGGGGATTTTGGCAAAATTGCTGGTTTTTCTGCTCGGCATTGGATTGTTGGCATTCAGCCTTTGGGGATTTAAATTGAGTCAGCAAAGAAGGCGACACCTTCAAGCGATTCGTTTAGCTCATTCGCCACAAACGCTGTGGTGCCGTTTGCAAGCCTATTTAAAGTGGCTTGCCACGGCTCAAACGGCAGAGCATATCGATGCTTGCGAGACGCATCAACTCGGTCATCCCGTTGCGACCTTTTGGCAAAAGGTACAGCAACTTCGTAACCAAAAATGGGGCAAGCAAGAGTCTCAACTAGCAGAACAGCTCAATCAAGTCCTCTTTGCCCCTACGGCAGTGCATCCAGATTTTGAAGCCTTAAAACAGGTAGTCTTTACTTGGAGCCGCCAGCAAACAGTCTGGCAGAAAATGAAACAGTATTTTTTAGCTAACTACTCAGCTCACCCCTGAAATCCGTCACTACTGCGTTGGAAAATGGTCATTTACGGAACGAACATTTTCCGTCTTAAATTGACGAATTTCAGGGGAATCTGAGCAGTTGCTTTTTAAAAGTCCTTAAACACCGATTTTGACTTCTTCCAAGCAATCCAGCTGGCGTAAGCAAAGCTGCCGAATAGAACGGTTAAGCCAATATTTGCCATTAAGCTAGAAAAGCTATTTTCTCGCACCAGACTTGGAATAATCAGCATGATGCCAATCACCGCCCCTAAGGTAAAAGTTTTCAGAGCCGTTTTAAAAATCGCTTTTTGTAACAGTCGCTTGTGTTCTTTTGATCCAATTTCCATTGATATATTCCTAAAATAAAAACCCAGCCTAAGCTGGGTTAAGTATGATTTGATTAAGGGAGGTTAGCATTAAATATGCTGATTCACCCACTGAGTAAACTGTGGCAAGCTTAAAGCGCCTGAGATACGGTTCACCTCTTGCCCATTTTTAAAGATGGCCAAAGTCGGAATCGAACGAATCCCAAACTGAGCCGCTACTTGTTGCTCTGTTTCTGTATTGATTTTCACAAATCTCGCTCTGGGTTCAATCTGTGCTGCCGCTTGGGCAAAGGTTGGGGCGAACATTTTACAAGGTCCACACCAAGGCGCCCAGAAATCTACCACCAAGGGCAGATCAGTTTTTTGTAACGCTTTGATAAATCGATCACCCGTCATCTCGACAGGTTGCCCAGTAAACAATGGCTGCTTACACTTACCACATGTCGGGTTGCTATTTAGTTTATCATCAGGCACTCGGTTTAAAGCACCACAATGAGGACACGAAATAATCATTTCACTTCTCCTTAAGTTGAGAGCTTTGCACGAGATGGTTACACGGATCAAAAAGGCTAAAATTCCCCGACTCTTCGTTGAAAAACTTGGCAATAGCTAGCTATTCCCTGCGTTTTACGCTTCGATTCGAGAAAATTTTATCTCTTTTTTCTCTCGTGTCCCACTCATGCAAAGCTCTCTAGTTGATCTTATTTATTCAACTTTTATAAGGATAGTCTGTCCACTTTTCAAGCCGAAATAGGGCTTACTTGACCCAATCAGGCTTAGGGCTTTCTCGACCACCTGCCTCAAACCCTTCATTCACAAAGCCATGCAAGGTCGCATCATGGGCATAAATCAACTCTACAATTTTAGGATCTTCAGCCGTCAACTTCGCTTCAATGCCATTTTCAATCGGCTGGTAGCTCATCTGAATCTCATCTCGATGCTCAAAAAGTGCCGCAAACAGAGGATCCCAAGAGCGAATAGCTCGTCCCTTGGCAAATCGTCGCTCCATTCCTTCCACATGTTCAATCAACACCTTGACCAATTCGGGATTCTCACTGGTGGTGCGACTCATAATGCCATTGGGTAGTTTTTCCGTTTCCCGCTTTAATTCCTTATGGTGTTCCAGCAGCTTAGAAAAAAGTGCCTGATCTGCCTTATGTTCAGCATCTGAACCATGGCCATGTCGGTATTGGCGTTGGGTATCACTCATAAGCGTCTCCTAGTGATAAGGGTAAAAAAAAGCACGATACTGCCCAGCAATACCGTGCCTAATTTCTGAGGAGCAAAACCTCCTAACCAAAAAAATCTGAGGAGGCAGGAGAAAGAGAACATAAGTAATCTCTATCCATGGATAAATTATATTGATGTTCTATAAAATTTCCAAATCCTAACCATTGAGGAATATTGAAGATTGCTTAAGCCTTCACCTGAGAGCCATAGCTTAACCCAGCTAAAGTCTCGTTAGCATCATTCCCC
>JALUXI010000261.1 GCA_027019045.1 Piscirickettsiaceae bacterium
TTCCAAAATCCCCAGTCCCGCTGGCAATTTTCTGCTTTTTCACGCCCTTTAGTTGCCTTGGCTGATTATCATCCTGATCAGATTCCTCATGCAGGAGAGGTTTGGCGTTTGCCTGTGCGAATGAAACCAGTGCATGGGTTATTGAATCCTGGGGGCTTTGATTTTGAAGCGAACCAGCTATTAAAAGGCGTAGTGGCAAGAGGCTATGTGCTGCATAAAACGGGAATGGGGGCAGAGAAATTGGCAGAATCGCCTGGGTGGTCGGTGGATGTTTGGCGGGAAGCTTTGAGGGATCATTGGCAACAGCAATTTGAAAAGAGTCCTTTTGTTGGCATCTATTTGGCACTGTTATTGGGAGATCGTTCAGGTTTAACCACTGAACAGTGGCAGCTATTTCAGCAGACGGGTACGGTGCATTTAATGGCGATTTCGGGGCTGCATATTGGTTTAGCAGCAGGATTGGGGGCACTGCTTTTTGGCGGTGTTTGGTGGCTGGGGGTGCGTTTGATGAAGCCTAAGCGATGGCTCCATGCGGTGCCGAAACAGCAGTATCAGGCGGTGGGGGCTTTGCTGTTTGCAACGCTGTATGCGGCTTTGTCAGGGTTTGGCATTCCTGCTCAGCGGGCATGGTTAATGGTGGTGGCGATGGTGCTGGTGGTGTGGTTACGGCGACCTTTTCAGCCTTGGTCTGCACTGGCATTGGCGGCACTTTTGGTGCTATTTTGGCAGCCTGCTTCGGTTTTGAGTGCAGGGTTTTGGCTCTCTTTTGTGGCGGTGGCATTGATTTTTGCCACGCTTTTTCATCCTAAGGTCAAACTCCTTAAGCATTGGCAGAAGGGGTTGTTGATTCAAGGTGTGCTGACAGTTGGGTTGTTGCCGCTGTTGGCATTTTATTTTCACCAACTCCCTGTGAATGCTTTTCTTGCCAATGTCATCGCTGTGCCAGCGGTCTCTTTTATTGGATTGCCGCTTTTGGTGCTGGCGGCTTTGGTGCCTGCGGAGTGGTCTCTTTGGCTCAATGAGCAGTTTTGGCAGGTGTTATGGCATGGGTTGAGTGAGTTGGCTCAATGGCACCCTCCTGTGACGGTGGGAGGTGTGACGGTATGGCAGTTGGTAGCGGTTGAGGGGTTGATATTCTTTGGTTTACTGCGAGCGGTGGATTTTAAAACATGGGGCAGAATCTTGTTCCTTATCGTCCTGTTGGTGACATTACCAAAAATGCTGAGTGATGGATTGGCGAAAGGGGATTTTCGTGCGACCTTATTGGATGTGGGGCAGGGACAGAGTTTGGTGTTGGAAACGGCGCATCATGTCGCGGTTTTGGATACAGGGCCTCATTGGAATGCTCGCTATACGGGAGCGAGCTTGGCGATTCTGCCCTATCTACGCTACTTGGGATGGCAGAAGGTGGATTTGGTGGTTGTCAGTCATAGTGATTTAGATCATGCGGGCGGGACGGCTCAGTTGGTTGAAAAAATACCCGTAGCGGAAATGGTGAGTGGACAACCCGTCAAGGTGGTACAGCAGGCAAAATTACCTTTGCAGCAGGTGAAGCCCTGTCTGGCGGGACAAAATTGGCAGTGGGAGGGGGTAACGATAGAGGTGTTGGCACCTGCTAAAGTGTGGCCGTTCACTTCTGATAATGATCGCTCCTGTGTGGTGAAAATCTCTGGAAAAGAGAGCAGTCTGCTGGTGATGGGGGATGCAAGTGTGAAAGTAGAGCGGTGGTTAATCCAACATGATTCAGAAGAAAAGCTGCGAGCAGATATTTTGGTGGCGGGGCATCATGGCAGTGCATCATCCAGTTCTTTGGCGTTTTTGAAAAAAGTTCAGCCTGACTGGGTCTTGTTTTCCAGTGGCTATCAGAATCGATTTCACTTTCCAAGTGGGGAGGTTTTGCAGCGATTAACGCTGTTAGGCATTCCTTGGCTCAATACAGCAGAAGCTGGGACAATCACGGTTGAGTTTAAAGATGGGGAATTGAATTTCATTTCACAAAGGCAAGTAGAAGCTAGGTGGTTTCGATAAGGGTAAAAAATAGGTATTTTTAATTATTGTAATATTTTATAGAGTCTCCATTAAGTGTATGCAATAACCTTTTCAAAACAATGGAGAAATGAAAAATGAAAAAACCTTACGCTTTAGTTCTATTGATGACTTTAATTGGTGTCTTTGTAGGTTGGGGTTCAGGCTCTTATTTGAGCGGTGCTTCTGTTAAAGCTGCATTGGCACATTTGCCTGCAGCTCCAGTGGTGGTGGCATCAGGTTATGATGAAAAAACCAAAACGCTTGCCATTACCTATACCAATGCGGGTGGTCAACCGATTGATATTTTAGGAAAAGGGTTGGTGTTTAAACCACAAAAAGGAAAAGGCTATGCGTTGACTTATGTCAATTTTGAACAGCCAATCACTTTAGCGCCTTTTTCAGTTGAAACGGTTCGTGTGAAATTGAAAGCAGATACCGCTAAGCTGTTAAATGGTGATGTAGTGGCAACGACCATTCGTTATGCTTATCCTTTGATTCCTGAAGTATATGAAATGACACATGTTTTTGTTAAAGGGCAGCCTAAAAAAGCCAAAGCAAACGCTCAAGCAAATGCTAAAGCTGCGAAATAAGGAGGCTTAAAATGGCACAAGCACAACACAATCGTACTTTAGAGCATGTCCTCTTTTGGGGCATGGTGGTGGCAATGGGGGTATTTATCTACCTCTTAACGCTGGATATTCTCTTGCGACCTTGGTTGCCTGAAGAGGTAGCGTTTGTTCTGGGAGCAGGTTTGTCTTATTTAATGGCGAACAAACTCTTCTTTGGTTATGGCAGTTTGAGTAACTATCTGGATAAGGTGGCTAAGGATGAAGTGACTGAGGAAGATAAAGCAAAAGCGGCGGCTAAAAGTGGTGCGGATAAGCGGGTACTTTTGGAAGAGTTGACCCATTTTGGGATCGCTTCCATTTGGTTAGAACGCTATGAGCCTTATCGCTATACTTACCTTGGCTTGTACTTGCTCTTAGGTGGCTTGGTGATTAGCATGAACTTGGATCTCGTTTCAGGGCTGACAACAGGGTCTATCGTGGAAGGCTTTTTCTGGGGAGCGACTTTGATTTCGGTCTTTGTTTTTGCAGCCGATTCAATTGTGCGTTGGCAATATGCACAGACAGTGGTCACCCCTATGTTCCAGAAAATAGCACCCATTGTGGCATCCGAGCAGGAGAAGTCAGTTTTGGATGAAGACACTGTTGTCTGTCCTGATGCGGATGATCCTGATTGTCAAGCAGGTTCAAATACCACAACACCTGCTACCGAGAAAAAAGACGAAACTGCAAAGTCTTAATTCAGCATCGCATAACTCAATGAAAAACTGACTCAACTTTTTGGGTCGGTTTTTTTGTGTTTGTTAAAACCCAAATCCTCAGATAGAAATCGGCAAATTGCCCCACTCCTTGCCAGCTATGGACTCACAAAAAATGCCCGCTTAACCGATGGGTGAAGCTAAGATTTTTTGCCAGCCCCTAGCAGACAAGGTGCTGCACACTTTATCCAATTTCTATCTGAGGATTTGGGTAAAATAAGTCGCTATGACTTGGCCTAAATTTTGGACAAAAACCACATGGCAGACTATTCTGCTCTCTCCCCTTGCTGCTTTGACTTGTCGAGTGGCACAGCGTCGTTTTCAGCAGTTTCAGCAAAATCCAAATGATTTTTCACCTCGACCCAAAGTGATTGTGGTCGGTAATATTGTGGCGGGTGGGAGTGGTAAAACGCCTTTTATTCAGTGGTTAGGCCGACAGTTACAGCAGCATGAGATTCCTTTTGGTGTGATTAGCCGAGGCTATGGGGGGCAAGCCAAGCAATATCCGCTGGAAGTTTTAACAGATACGCCAGCGGCTGAGAGTGGTGATGAGCCTTTGATGTTAAAGCAATCATTAGACTGCCCTGTGGTCGTGTCACCAAAACGACGAGAGGCACTAGAAAAAATGATGGCTTGGCATCCTGAAGTGCAGGTGGTGATTTCAGATGATGGATTACAGCATTTTGCATTGCCTCGAGATTTTGAAGTGGTGTTGATGGAGAGTCAAAGAGGCATTGGAAATGGTTATTGTCTGCCAGCAGGTCCTTTGCGGGAACCTATTTCTAGATTGGCGTCCGTTGATGCAGTGGTGTGTAATCAAAATAGCCGACAGAGTGAAACTGCCTGTCAGGACTGGGAATTTTGGCAAAATTTGAGAGCGGAAAAAACTTTTTCGCTTGCCTTGCGTCCCGTCTGTTTTCGCTCGGTTCAGCATTCGGATGAGGTGAGGTCGATTGAGTCGTTTGCGGGCCAGTCTGTGGTGGCCATGGCAGGCATTGGTCATCCTCAACGCTTTTTTGAGACGCTGTCCGAGTTACAGATCCAAGTTTCGCCCGTGCCTTTAAAAGATCATCAGCCGTTGGATTTAACCTTTTTACAACAAATTCGCCCCGATTCTAATAAACCCTTGATTATGACGCAGAAAGATGCGGTAAAATGTGAAGGTTTTCGTATGCATTTGCCCAATGCGTGGTTCCTAGAGGTTGAGCCTCAAGTGAGTGATACTTTGTGGCAGAAAATTTACCAAGCGTTATTCAAGTTATCAACATAGGAAAAATATGATGGATCCCGATTTGCTAGAGATTTTGGTTTGTCCTGTGACAAAAACGAAACTCTATTATGATAAAGAGAAGCAGGAATTGATTTCTACTGCGGCGAAATTAGCCTATCCAATTCGGGACGGCATTCCTGTGATGTTGGAAGACGAAGCGCGCCCTCTGACGGAAGAAGAGGTGGAAACCTATCGTAAATTGAAAGGGCAGCACGCATAGATGAGTTTTGTCATTGTGATTCCAGCTCGTTTTGCATCGAGCCGTCTGCCTGGCAAGCCATTGAAAATGATTCATGGCAAGCCGATGATTCAGTGGACTTGGCTTCAAGCACAACAAGCAGGTGCCAATCGAGTGATTGTGACGACAGAATCTGCAGAAGTGCAGGCGGCTTGTGAAAGTTTTGGTGCAGAGGTCGCTTTGACAGGTGAGCATCACCAGTCGGGTACGGAACGCATTGCTGAAGTGATTGAGCTGTGTGACTTGGCGGATGATGAGATTATTGTCAATGTCCAAGGTGATGAACCGATGTTGCCGCATCAGTTGATGCATCAGGTGGCAGAGGGGCTGGAAACCTATCCCCATATTCAGATGGCGACACTTTGTGAACCTATTTTGGATATTGAAACGGTCTTTGACCCTCATGCAGTGAAGGTGACACGAGATATCAACCAATGTGCAATCAATTTCAGCCGTGCCCCTTTGCCATGGGCAAGAGATTGCTTTGAACAGTTGCCACCTGAGCTACCCGAGGATTTTGCTTATGCTCGTCACATTGGACTTTATGCTTATCGAGCAGGATTTGTGAAGCAGTATGTGGCTTGGCCAGCCTGTGCATTGGAGCAGGTCGAAAGGCTTGAGCAACTCCGTGTGCTATGGCATGGGGAGAAGATATTGGTCTTACCTGCCATGATGGACGCAGGCGTGGGCGTGGATACGGAGACAGATTTGGCAAGGGTAACCGCTTTAATGGCGGAAGTTGCAGAAGGCTAGCACGATGGGTAAGCTTTTTAAGCTGCTCACCATTGCAGCGATTCTGTTTTTTATTTATTACATGGTCAAACGGTTTTTTACCCGCCGAAAACTCGCTCAACAAGGCCAATCGATCCCCGAAGAACGCTTTCGACCGATTACTTTGTTGAGTATTACGATGATTATGATGTATGGCGGTTATCTGCTGTACTACTTTGTATGGAAATAGCACTATGAAAGGGACGATTAAAACTTATATTCATCAAAAGCGATATGGATTTATTTTAGGTGAGGATGGTGAGGAGTATTTTTTCCATACCACAGCATTAGCGGATCGTGCGCAACTTTCAGCATTGTGTGATGCGGCTGAAGTGGAGTTTGAGCCTGTCGATTCAGAAAAAGGCCCGCAAGCACAAGATTTAAAACTCCTCAATGCAGAGCAGGGCAATCGTTATGTGGTGCCTGCTGAAGTCTATGTCTCCAAAGGCAAATTCGTCAAAGGTTGGCAAGTGGTTGACTGGGGAGAGTGGGAAGTGATCGGTTCTTCAAAGGTCTCTTCTGAAGAGGCCAAAGAGCAAGCAAAAGAACGCGCAGCGAGCTTAGGGGCTAATGCACTATTGGAGTTGGCTTACTTTAAATCTACGGATGCTCAAGGTAATGAGTTACACAACTTCAGAGGGCGGATTGCTAATATCGGTAAAAAGCACGCTGAAGGGGAAGTTGAAAGAGATGCATTGATGGGCATCAATAAGCAGGCACAAGCAGTGAA
>JALUXI010000262.1 GCA_027019045.1 Piscirickettsiaceae bacterium
TAGGCTTTGACTCGCTTTCTAAACAGTTGAATGGCCAGTATCCACAGTAGGAGGGCATAACCTGTGAGAATAGTGAGGTTGGCACCCAATTCCGACCAGTTTTGGCCTTTGAGGAAGCTGCCCCAGACGATCTGCAGTTGGTAGTAGGCGGGGAAGAGGTGTGCTTGGATTTGTGCTTCGGGTCCCATGGAGTGGATAGGCATCATGAGGCCTGAATACATCATGCCTGGAATCATGGTGCCAAGCATGGCGATGAGGGCAGCGGCGGCTTGGGACTGGGTGAAGGTGGAGATGAGCAGCCCAATGCCCGCCGCACAGGTGACATAGATCAGCGAGGCGAGGAGGTAGAAGAGGGGATCTCCTTTAAAGGGGACATTGAATAACCATAGGGCGGCGAGGGTGAGAATGAGGGTGTTGACAAAGGAGATGACCACATAGGGGAGGAGTTTACCGGTAATAAATTCGGCACGGGTAACCGTGCTGGCATAGATGTTGTAAATGGCGCCGCTCTCTTTTTCGCGCACAATGCCCAATGCGGTCAGTAGGGCGGGTGACATCAGCATAATGAGCATAATCATGCCTGAACCTGTTGACCAGATGCTTCGTAGTTCGTTGTTGTATAGGTAGCGGGTTTGTAGGGTAATGGGTTGGATGAGGGTGGCGAGTCGTTGTTGGGAGATGCCTTGAGTTTTGGCCATAAAGGTTTGGAGGTGTTGTTGGTTGAAGTGGGCAATGGTCTCGGAGACATAGCCTTTGACCACTTTGGCGCGGTAGGTGAAGAGGCCGTCGATTTGAGTCTGAACCATGGCGGAGTGTCCCTTTTTGAGATTGGCGGCAAATTGAGGGGGGATGACGAGGAGGAAACGGATGTCCGAACGGTTGAGTAAGGTTTCGCCCGATTGCACACTCTTGACATGCCCTTTGTAGTCAAAATAGCGAGAGTCGCTGAATGTATGGGTGAGTTCTCGGCTCAAATCGGAGTGGTCTTCATCCACGACCGCAAAAGGCAGATGTTCGACATCGAAGGTGAGGCCAAAACCGAGGACATACATCAAGGCCAATGGAAAAATAAAGGCCATGACTAGATAAACTTTATCTCGCCAAATCTCTTTGTTCTCTTTGAGGGCAACGACGCCGATTTTTTTAAGAGAGGTCTTCATCGACATGAGCGGCTCCTTTTTCAAGTGTGGCGATAAAGACATCTTCTAGACTTGGAGGCAAGACCCAGTGGGCGAGGACGGGAATCTGCGCAGAGGAAAGGCGGGCTTGTGCATGCTGAAATGTCTCTTCAGGAGACTGACTGAAGAGATGCACTTCATTGCCAAAGAGCGCACATTCGTAGCCTGCCTGTTGCAAAATGCGCTGGGCATCATAGGGGTGTTTAACCAGCAGACTGAGCACTTGTCCTTTTTCTGCTTGCAATTGCTGCTTCAGTGCCAAGGGTGTGCCATGGGCAATGAGCCGACCGGCTTGCATCAGTCCTAATCGATGGCAGTGTTCGGCTTCTGTCATGTAATGGGTGGTGATGAGAATTGCCACGGACTGAGTTTGTAGGATATTTTGTAGTATGTCCCAAAATTTAAGGCGACCAAGGGGGTCAACGCCAGAAGTGGGTTCATCTAAAAATAGCACTTTGGGCTGATGCAGTAAGGCACAGCCGAGTGCAAGGCGTTGGCGCTTGCCCATGGGAAGGGATTTGGCTAGGGCTTGAGGCGGAAGGTGTCCCATTTCCAATGCCCAGTCGATGCGTTGTTTGAGTGATGGACCTTTTAGGCCATAGATTTGCCCAAATAGTTGTAGGTTCTCTTGTACGGTGAGGTCAAGATAGAGGGAGAAGGCTTGGGATAGATAACCAATCTGATGGCGAATCTTGATGCCGCCATGGCGCATATCGATGCCCGCAACTTCGCCGTGTCCAGCAGTGGGGGGAAGAATGCCGGTAAGCATTTTAATTGCGGTGCTTTTGCCTGCACCATTGGCACCGAGGAGACCAAAAATTTCGCCTTCTTGGACTTCAAAGCTGAGATGATCTACTGCGGTAAAATCATTAAATTTCCGAGTGAGTTGTCGTGCTTGAATCATCGAGGTAGGCGATTTTGATGGAGCAGGACTGGGAATTCTGGCATTTTTTAGTTTTTTTTGGGGTGTGTTTTGATGGTTGTTTTGTGTAATCCAGTGGATAAATGCCTGTTCTAGCGTGAGTGGCAAAATTTGCCGTTTTTGATTTTGATGCTGTTGCCACTGCAGCAGGCTTTGTTGTTGGGCTTGTGTGAGCGGTTGGGTAAAAAAGAGGGTGATTTGCCATTGATTGCCTAGGTTTTCAATGTGTGGCGGGCTTTCTAGAGGCAGAGGGGGGAGGTCGCTGAGGTTGGGTGACGCTGAGCAGAGGAGCTGGATGCCTGGGGTGGTCTGTAAGATGGCATCTAGCGTACCGGATTGCAGGATTTTACCTTGGTTGAGGACGGCAAGCTGATGAAAGCGGCTGGCTTCGTCCATATAGGCGGTGGAGACCAGGGCAGTGATGCCCTCTTCCTGTACGAGGGTGTTGAGAATCTGCCAGAAATCGCGCCGGGAGACAGGGTCAACGCCTGTGGTGGGTTCGTCGAGAATAATCAGTTGGGGTTGGTGAATAAGGGTGCAGACCAAACCGAGTTTTTGTTTCATGCCACCCGATAGGTGTTTCATGGCGCGCTGGCGGAAAGGGGTGAGCTGTGTCATCTCCAGCAGTTGTGTTTTACGCTGCATGAGCGTGTCGGCTGGGACTTCTCTGAGTTGGGCAAAAAAGTCGATATTCTCTTCCACGCTTAAATCGGGATAGAGGTTGAGCCCGAGTCCTTGGGGCATAAAGCCGAGTTTGGCTTTGATCGCCTCGGCGTCCTTTTCAGTGTGAATCGGTTGTTGGAATACTTGGACTTCCCCTTCGTCATAAGTCAGGATGCCGGCAATGACTTTCATGAGTGTGCTTTTCCCCGCACCATCAGGGCCGATGAAGCCGTAAATTTCACCTGCTTCGACTTCGAGCGAAACATCGTCCACCGCCCAAGACTTTTGTCTGGGATACCGCTTTTTGAATTGTTGAACCGAGATGGCAATGGACATGACAGCGACGGATTATTTGATTGCTAGGGTGGCATCAGCAGGCAAGCCTGGGGTGATGCGGTGCTGGGGGTTTTGGTCGAGATAGAGTTTGACAGCATAGACCAGTTTGACGCGTTCGTCCTGGGTTTGCACCTCTTTGGGGGTAAATTCTGCTTGAGCGGAGATGTAGCGAACCGTGGCGGGATAAGGGGTGTCTAGGCTGTCGAATTGAATTTGGGCTTTTTGATTGAGGTAAACTTTGCCGATCTCTTTTTCGGCCACATAGCCTTTCAGGTAGAGTCGGTCGAGATTGACTTCGTCAAATAGTGCTGCGCCTGGTGCAAGGACTTCACCTTCATGAACAAGCTGTTGGGTAATGGTGCCATCGACGGGGGCGCGGATTTGCATATCGTCTAGCAGACTCATCGCCTCCATGAGGGCGGCTTGGGCTTGAAGCGTTTGGGCTTTGATGGCGTTGACTTGTTCTTGTTTGGCTTTGAGCTGTTGCCAGCCGAGCTGTGCTTCGTTTAAGGCTTTTTGTGCCTGTTCAACGGCGGTTTCAGCGGTGATGCGATTGGCACGAGCGGTTCGATAGGCGAGGGTGGCCTGTTCGGCTTTCTCTTTATCAATATGCCCTTTTTTAAGCAAGGTTTGTAGGCGTTGCGCATCCTTTTTCATCTGTTTTTCGGTGGCTTGGGCGGCTTTGAGTTGGGCTTGCGCGTGTTTAAGTGCAGCTTGAGAAGAATCGATTTTGAGGGGAACTTGCTGTTTTAATACGGCGAGATCAGTTTGCGCTGCTTTGTATTGGGCTAAAGCAGCACCATAGGCGGCGGCAGCTTGGGTGACTTTAGCTTTGAGTTGGGTGTCGTCTAGCTGGGCAAGTCGCTGACCTGCTTTTATGCTGTCTCCTTCTTGAACAAACACTTGAATCACCTTGCCGCCTGTTTTAGTGGCAGAGAGATAATGGTTGCCTTCCATGCGTCCATTGAGGGTTAAGCTGTTTTTTGAGGTGGGGTGGGCATGGTTGAAATAGTAAAATAGAATGAGACCGATGAGGATGAGTGGCAATAACAGGAGCGTGAATTTTTTGGTCATGATGGATACCTTTTTATTCGTATCGCACATTTTGTGCTAAGCTTTCATTATATCCCTTTTGCAGGTGAAAAAGTTGCCATGCAAAATCGATTTTGGCACACCGATTGCTTGCAATTTTACTAGCAAATGAAATTGTTTAAAAACGGACAGAACAGAGGAAGTGAATCATGTTTTTTGGAAAAAAGAAAGAGCAGACACAGCAGGTTGAAGCTTTGCAGCAGGCGTTGGCGGATAAGGAGCGTGAAAATGCAGAGCTGAAGCAGCAGTTAGCCGCTTGTCAAACGCAGGATCAAGAAGATCGGGCTTGTTGTGAAGAGGCGGAGTCGTCCCAGAAGTTATTTAAGCCTATTGAGCGTTATACGGATGGCATCTCACTGTTTCAAAAGGGGTTGAATTTGCTAGGACAGCGGTTAGCTGAAGGACGCAAGGATGTGATTTCGTCTGTGGAAACTTCAATGAAAGCACAAAGTAGCTTGCAAACCATTTCGAAAGGTGTGGAAAAGCTAAGTGATGAAGCACAGCAAACCGCTGAGCGTGTAGAAATGTTAGAGCAGCGTGCAAATGAGATTGACAATATTATTGTGCTGATTGAGGATATTTCTGCCCAGACGAACTTATTGGCGCTCAACGCAGCGATTGAGGCGGCGCGTGCAGGGGAAGCGGGGCGTGGATTTGCGGTGGTGGCAGATGAAGTGCGTACTTTGTCTTCTCGTACTGCCCAAGCTACGGCAGATATTTCAAAGCTGGTGAAATTGATTCAAGATGAAGTACGAAATGCTCAAGATGAGATGGAGACCTTGGCCAATCATGCTCAAACATTGGACGAAGAGGGTAAAGGGGCAAGTGAGGATATTGGCAAGCTGATTTCAGGTAACCAGAAGATGGAACAGGTGATTACCGCAGGTGCGTTACGCAGCTTTGTGAATGGTGTGAAGGTGGATCATATGGTCTTTAAAGGTAATGTGTATAAAGTCTTTATGGGGTTCACTGAAATGAAACCTGAGGAGTTGGTGGATCACCATCATTGCCGTTTAGGAAAATGGTATTACGAAGGCGAAGGGGTGGATTGCTATTCTCAGTTGCCTGGTTATGGTAGTTTAGAGGCTCCGCATGCGAAAGTACATGACGCAGCGAGAGAGGCGCTGAAGGCATATTATGCAGGCGAATATGATCGAGCGATTGCGAAGTTATTGGAGATGGAAGATGCCAGTGATGAGGTACAAGATGCATTAGAACAGATTGCCAATGCAGGTGAACAGAATGTTGATATTTTGTGTACTTCGAATAAGCATTAAAAGTCGTTTTGAAATGAATGAGATGCAACCCCCGAAAGGGGGTTTTTTTATGGCATCTTGAAACTTGATTTTAGAGCTTAATGGGCTGAGCGAATTTGACGATGTCGGCGGTGTGTTTGAGTTGTTCTTGAATCGCTTGTTGGAAGATGGCTTGTTTGTCAGGCTCGCCGTGAATCAGGTGGATTTTGCCAAGGTGTTTGAAATGGTGCATCCAGTCGATGAGTTCGGATTGGTCTGCATGGGCGGAGAAGCCATTGACGCTGGCGACTTTGGCTTTGACGATAATTTCTTCGCCGTATATTTTGACAAACTTTGCTCCTTCAATCATTTTTCGTCCTAGCGTTCCCTGCGCTTGGTAGCCGACAAAAATGACGGTGTTGTGTTCGTTCCAGAGGCGGTGTTTAAAGTGATGTAAGATTCGCCCACCTGTACACATACCACTGCCAGCAATAATAATGGCGCCTTTTTCAATCGCATTGATTTTTTGTGACGCTTGGCTGGATTCAGTATAGGTGAGACTTGGGAATTCAAAGACGCCGTGAAACTGCTTTGCCATGCTTTGGCATTTGGGACTCAGGTCATGCAGGTAGCGGTCATAAACACGCGTAGCCTTGGTAGCCATGGGGGAGTCGACAAAAATTTGACAGGGCGGTAGGGTTTGATCGAGTGTCATCTGTTTTAGGATGCAGAGAATCTCTTGGGTGCGTTCAATGGCAAAAGAGGGGATGATGACATTGCCGTGTCGTTTGAGAGTGTGGGTGACGAGGGTTTTAAATTCCTCGACGGTCTCTTCTAAATTTTTATGGTTACGGTCGCCGTAGGTGGATTCAATAAAGAGGTGGTTGGCATACCAGTCATAGGTGGGAGGGGGAAGGACCGGGTCAT
>JALUXI010000263.1 GCA_027019045.1 Piscirickettsiaceae bacterium
ACTTGCTATCTTCAACATCAGTATAAGCATCGATGACCGAGAAAAAAAGAGTAAAAGTTTTTTACGCTTTCTCTTTCCAATTCAGAGTTCCCGATGTAGCTGCACAGGAAGACATAAAGTTCTATAATCTATAAGCATGAAAAATGCCAAATTTAGCACTTTCAACTGATTTCCATGCGCCAGCGTGAGAACGAGTTTAAATTAAGCACTTAAAACAACCAATGTAAAACCAAATGAATGCGCCGATTGCCAAAAATGCACCTTTCCCTCCATTTTGTTCAGCATCTCTCTCACTAGAAATAAACCCAACCCCATACCACTCTCACTACTTGTCCAAAAAGGCTCAAACATCCGCAACGAATCCATGTTTTGCTGCTTTAGGACTGGGGATTCTGGCGTTTTAATCAAAATTTCGACTTTTTCTTCATCTTTCGCTGCGGGGTGCGTTTCTATCACAAGGCGTTCGACTTGTGCATGGTCTCGAAAATTATCGAAAAGGTTGCGAAATACTTGCGTCAATGCTGCACGAGATGCGGCAATTTTTGCCGTTTCAACCTGCCATTCCACCTTAAACGGATAGGACTGCAAAATCTCTTGTAAAAAGGGAACCAAATCTATCGACTCCAAACCCTCTTCTTGTAGTGTAATGGGACGAATAAGTGCTTCTGCTTGATGAGACAATTTGGGCAAAGTCGATTGAAGATAGGGGAGCACGGTCGCACACTGTTCAACTTGAGTTTTTTGGAGTTGTTGGTTGACCAAACTCAGTCCTTGAACAAGATTTTTTAAATCATGCTGCACATAAAGCTGATAGCGTTGAAGTTGGTTTTGTGCCGCCAATAGCTGCTTCTGTTTTAGCGTGACATCGGTTTGAAGTAACTGTATAAAAGTATCCGCAATCACCTGCAACGCCAACTGCTGTTCCATATTGCGAACCTGTGCTTCAAGCAAAATATTGAAATGAATATCATCTTGCTGCACTGTTTGTTGGAATTGACAGGATTTGAAAATCGGTTTAAATGCCTTTATAGACACAGGGAGCGTTAAACTATAACGCCGATTGAAGGACTCGCCAAACCATTCTCCTTCAATACTTAACCCAGTAAAAGCATGTTTTGCAAGTAGCCTCCAAGCCTGCTCTATAAATAGCAAACTGTCTTGAGAAACATCGGTATTGAGTTGATATAATTGAAAAATAGTTTGTCGAAGCCGATGTGCTTGACGACGATAGTAAAGTACCGCAAATAATAAAGTGAGCCCAACAATGACAAACAGTGACCATGCTTGAGCAGTTTGAGCAAGGAGAGCGGTCATCTAATGACTTTCCACTGTTTCTGGGCGTTCAATATGATATTTTTTGATTAAGTAGTAGACATTTTCTCTCTTTAAACCCAGTCGCCGTGCAGTTTCGTGAACATTAAAATAGGTCTGTTGTAAAACCTTTCGTACAATCTTTTCTTCCGCTTGATTACGAACCTGCTTAACGCCATCTCCCAAAGCCACTGAAACTTGTAATTGTTGAATATTCTCTTGTGATTCCAATCGCTGCGATTGCTGATAAAACAGTGCTGCTCTTCTCACCGCTTGCAATAGTGCCGTCTCATCTACAGGCTTCTGCAAAAAATCAAAAGCACCATGCTTGATGGCTAAATAAGCAGTCTTATCCGCATCCTGCCCCGTTAATACCACCACCTTAGTCGGCAACTGCAACGCCTGCACCGCATCCAACACCTTGAGCCCTTCATCAGGCGTATGCTTATTTGGCGGCATCCCCATGTCCAGCAAAACAACCCACGGTTGCAAAGCCAACTTCTGGATGGCCTCGTCTGCACAGCTTGCCTGCTCAGTATGATACCCCGCCTGAACCAAGCTATATGAAAGGGTTGCTCTCATGACATCGTCATCATCTACAATTAAAATGAACGCATTATCTGCAGTCATCCATTGTGCCCTTAATTATCCACCAAAACTAACATTTTCAATCCCTTTTAAAATAGTGATCAGACCCGTTGCATTATGTTTATAGGCATCTTTTCCATTCACGGTTGTATGTGTCCAATCACTCGACTGGCCTTGAAAAATAACCGTGTCATTTCCCGACCCTCCATCTACTTCATCAAATCCTTGTGCAATTTTTAATACATCGTCTCCTGAACCTGCATCAATTTTTCGATTCCCTGCCCCTGGAACACTGCCTGCAACTAAACTATCATTCCCCTCACCTAGTTTAATCGTATCAAAATTCTTTCCCACGACGACTTGGTCTGCCCCATCTCCTGTTTCTACCGTTGAATAACCTGCTCCCGCATCCCCAATCACCAAAATATCATCCCCTGATCCCAATTTGACCGTTTCCAGTCCATCACCCGCTTTAATTTTTGAATCCCCTGAACTAATATCGATTTTATTCCAATTATTTCCCATCACAACTGTACGCGTTCCAGAACCCGCAGACAATGTCGAGTAACCTGCACCTGCATCTCCCACAGTCACATCCTTGGTCCCACTGCCTAACTTAAGTACCTCAACACCATTGCCCGCTTGCAACTTATCTGTTCCCTCACCCAATTCAATGTCATTCCAGCCATCCCCCGCAATCACACTGTCATTTCCTGAACCCATTTTAATCTTTGCATAAGTTTGATTATTGGCATTGCCTACTTTTAAACGGTCATCTCCACTTCCAAAAGAAATAACATCTGAGCCATTACCTATCGTAAATTGATTATTTCCATTACTTGTTTTCACTGCATTCCAACCATCACCTGCTTGAACAATATCGCTCCCTGAACCTGCATCCAATGTTGAATATCCCCCACCCGCATTTCCAATTTTGAGCTGATCGTCACTCGCCATTAAATCTGCATCATTCCAATTATTCCCTGCAACGAGGTTGTCGGAATGAGGGGTTCCCAAAAGCTTTTGATAACCTGGAGGAGCATCTCCTTTATTGGTTGCATTGGTGGTGGACGGCAATTGTGGCGCATCAGGTGCTTGAGGTTGAATGGAAGATGCTAAAGAACTTCCATTCGCCCCACCTGAGCTACCAGAACCTGAAGTTCCACCACCGTTACTGGCTCCTCCATTTCCCGTTCCCGTACTGGAACCAGATGCCCCTCCCGCAGTTCCACCGCCAGTGGATAAACTAGAGAGTAAATTCACCTTCTGCTTAATCTCATATCCGGTAATCGCATCAACATTATCATCAAAAAAGGTACTTAAGGTATCATCAAATGGTGCATTCACATATTGGTGATCTGTATCACAGTTCTCAGACTCTAGAGAAGCTAGACCTGTACACCCTGGTGCTGCGGCATTTGTTTGTGAACTTGCTGTATAAGACTTCCCTTTAAAACGATTAAATGCAACCAATACGACTGTGGCACTGGCAATATCAATATCAGAAGCTGCGGTACAATTCGCTACATGACGACAAACGACATAATCTCCAGTTGAGGAGACTGATGCAGTTGGCGGCGTGGATAGCTTAAATGAATTGGGAACCTTTTTACAAAAATAACTTGCCGACTTTGTTGAATCACAAATTGCACTATCATTGAGTGTATCTGTATTGATCGCATAACGAATTAAGTTTCCATAAGCATCTTTAGCGCTTGCTAAACTCATGCCTAAATCCTGATAAGGCAAATTCCCAACCGCTGTTGTACAAGCTTCATTTCCACTTGTCGCTCGATCTTCTTTACCATCTAAATTACCATCCGCACAAGGTAGATAGCCATTCACTTCTACAAAATTCAATAACATTTTTTTGATCTGTTGAATCTTTTGATCACTGGCTTTTAAACTTGCATTTACCCGCATCTGTTTGACCATAGAAAATGAACCCACAGTAATCAAGCCAATAATGACCAATACAATGGCAATTTCTACCAAGGTAAACCCTTTTATTCTCATCATTTCATGTTTTTCCATACCACCCTCCTCAATAATTAGGTAATCCCGCTTTAATTTCTTCCGCCTTGACATCATTCAAGGTAATTCCTATTACATAATCATCTAAATCCTGAACACTATGGCGAATAAATGTCACATCATTATCACAATTTTCTTTCTCATCGGCTAGCAAAGTCGAAGGACAATGCGCACTATCCGCCCAAGTATAACGGCCATTGGAACCAAAAGAGACTACAACAGCCACATCAACACCTTCAACAAGGTTACCATTTTCATCTTTAATCTCTAAATTCTTAAATCCATCAGGTTCCGCAGCAACTGGACGCGTACTACTATGAAAATATGGAGGCGCTGAAGGATGCGGACGAGGATCTACTGAAAAATCGCAGATAGAGGAACAAGCTGTACTACATGCTCGACAAAAGTACATTTTCGTCGCCTTACATTGAGCAAAATTAGCATCCTTCGTCCCCGCCACTGGTGTACCATCAGGTCGTTTGGCACCAAATACACTTGCAGATTCACAGATATCGGTCACCCGAGTTAAATCCTCTGCTCTGGCGTTAACACGATAATAAAATTTATTTCCCCATGGGTCTTTTGTTTGACTCATCCCCAGTGTTTTTGTAGGCAAATACCCCTCTCGTGTCGCACAGGCACCATCAGACTTTCGATCAGCCCCACCATCTCCAGAATGTGTCCCAGACAACTTATCTGGACAAGGAAGATAACCATTCACCCTGACAAAACCGAGCATAAGTTTTTTAATTTCTTCTAACTGAAGAGAAACAGCCTGCTGTTTAGACTGCTGATAGTCCGTTGAATACATCGTCACACCACCGAATACCAACAGACTGATAATGAGCAAAGCAATCGCCACTTCAAGCAAGGTAAACCCCTTACTATTTTCACACTTCATGGACAAATCCCTCCAACTAAACTTCGCCAATCATCACCCGTAGGATTATTATTAACATCATAAGCATTAAACCAGAATGCTTCATTCACATTCGTCGTTAACATTTCCGTTTTTAGGTTACAAACTCTTCTTTCCACAGCCGCCTTCCACTCTGTATAACTAATCCCGACAACAACCTGGTCATTTCGTACACCATTTTGTCCAGCCGTAAAGAAATAAGCATCACCATCATTATTCTTAGCATCTAAAGGTGACGAAAACAATAAAGCAACATAGCGATGACTATCGGGTACAGATGCATCTGGTGTACCTTGAGGAATATTAAGGTAGAGTTTTGGCTTAACTAAACTATTCAAGGGTGCAAAGCGTTTAGTTATTGGATTATTGTAATTAGAATTTTGTATCACAAAACGACTGTCAATGACATAGTAATACTGTTTAGGTCTATCATTGAAATAGATATGTCTTTTGGCCAAAGTCGTTGGCAAAAATTGAGGTCTAAAATCTGCCGTATAACAACCATTATCCATCTGTCCATCACCATTACTATCACAATTTGGCAAATAACCTAGTCCTGGTATCACACTGGTTGAATGAATAGAATATGTATTGGAATTATCCGTTTGCATAATTTCAGGGGTCAGCACCGCATAACGAATTAAACGCGCTTTAATCTCCTGTAATTTTGCTTGTGTTTTAGACTGTCTTTCAAACTGATACGCCGAATTCAATCCCGTCAAATTAGAAGAAAACCAAGTTGCGGCCCCTACAACGAGTATCACCAAAAAAACAATCAAGATGTAACCAGATTGCTTTAATGTAGAATTACCTAAAAGATTATTTTGCATTTAGCCTCCTAACTCTAGGGAAGTGCTGATTAAATAGCTTGAGTTCAAAAACTTCAAGAGCATAGATCCTAGGCGACCTATACAGGCAATGGTTAGCCCTTATCAAAAAATCCAACAACAAGACCTCCTCTTAGACCTCTGCCCAAATGGGACAAAGCCAAGGGATTTAAGTTGCATATCCTAAGCAAAATATAGCAAAATACTGCCATGACGATTTATAGCAAGGATGCACTACACAGTAGGATCACATTTTAACCAAATGCAAAATAAAAGACAGAGTAAAAATAATTTACGGACAAGGACTTCATCATCACACACAGAAGCGAATACAACCTTGTACAACATCTAGGGAAAACTGAGTGAACACTCCCACTAAACCCCTAAAGGGGTTCTAGTGTGAGCTTCTGCCGACTCAGACAATTAAAATCCACAGTAATAACTACTCAGTTGACACCGTAACTGCTCAGATTGCCTCTGAAATTCGTCAATTCAAGGCAGAAACTGTGAGTTTACAAGTCGTGAATGACCATTTTCCAACGCAGAAGTAGCGGATTTCAGAATAAGCGTCAAACTAACCCCACCCTAGACAATCAGGACGGGGTGTAATTCCAAGGCAAGCACTGCTCGAACTGCTCCAAGGTCTCGCAGTTA
>JALUXI010000264.1 GCA_027019045.1 Piscirickettsiaceae bacterium
GTTGGTGATGGCAGCCATCCCCTTTGGCTTAATTGGGGCGATTTTAGGACACTGGGCGATGGGGTTAGATTTAACCCTGCTATCACTGTTTGGTTTCTTTGGATTGTCGGGCATTGTGGTCAATGACTCGATTATTCTGGTCAGTTTCTACAAACGACTGCGAGAAGAAGGCATGGCAGTGATGGAAGCGCTGGAAGAGGCATCGGTACAGCGAGTTAGAGCGGTATTGTTGACCTCTTTAACCACTATCGCAGGGCTGACCCCGCTACTTTTTGAAACTTCACTCCAAGCCCAATTCCTCATCCCCATGGCCGCCGCCATCGCCTTTGGGTTGATGTTTTCAACCGTTTTAATCCTGCTGGTGATTCCTGTTTTATTGTCGTTTTATGAGCAGAAAATAGAAAAGCGTTTGGCAAAAAAACAATAAGAAAACTTGATGAATGGACAAAATTAAGCGAAAATGGTTAGTCAATATCAAAGGATTTTCCCATTTTTTCCTGTTTTTTGGAGAGGGAAGGAATTCGTTTGAAGCAAATTTTTTAATAATTGAGGAAGTAATCAATGCCTACTCGTAGAGAACTCGCAAATGCTATCCGTGCGTTAAGTATGGATGCAGTGCAAAAGGCCAAGTCAGGTCACCCAGGCGCCCCAATGGGGATGGCGGATATCGCTGAAGTCCTGTGGAACAGCCACATGAAGTACAACCCAACGAACCCTAACTGGGTGGATCGTGACCGTTTTGTTTTATCTAACGGACACGGTTCTATGTTGTTGTACTCACTACTGCACCTGACTGGTTTTGATGTCAGCATGGACGACATTAAGAGTTTCCGTCAGTTGCACTCTAAGTGTGCTGGTCACCCTGAGTATGGTTATGCACCAGGGATTGAAACCACCACTGGGCCACTTGGACAAGGGATTACTAATGCGGTCGGGATGGCGATTGCTGAGCGTGTTTTAGCGGCACATTTCAACCGTCCAGGTCACACTATCGTTGATCACCACACTTATGTCTTTATGGGCGACGGTTGTTTGATGGAAGGGTTGTCGCATGAAGCTGGTGCGATGGCAGGTGCGATGGGCTTAGGTAAGCTGGTTGCCTTCTGGGATGATAACAATATCTCAATTGATGGTCATATCGATGACTGGATGGAGCAAGATGTTCCTGGTCGTTTCGAGTCTTATGGTTGGCATGTGATTCGCAATGTGGATGGTCACAATGCAGAAGAGATTGATGCAGCGATTCATGAAGCGAAGTCTATTACGGATAAGCCAACTATGATTTGTACCAAAACGACAATTGGTTTCGGTTCGCCTAACTTATGTGGCACGCATGATTGTCACGGTGCGCCATTAGGTGAAGAAGAGATTGCATTGACTCGTGAAAACTTGGGTTGGAAATATGCACCTTTTGAGATTCCTGAGGAAATTTATCAAGGATGGGATCACAAAGAAGCAGGTCAAAAGGCTGAAGCGGAGTGGAATGCGCGTTTTGATGCTTATAAAGCGGAATATCCTGAGTTGGCAGCAGAATTTGAACGCCGTATGGCAGGCATCTTGCCAGAAAACTTTGAGCCTGAGTTTGATAAGTTTATTGCCAAAACGCAAGAAGAGATGCCAGCGATTGCTTCTCGTAAAGCGTCTCAAAATGCCATTGAAGCGATGGGGCCATTGTTGCCTGAGCTCTTCGGCGGTTCTGCTGACTTGACTGGCTCTAACTTGACCAACTGGTCTGGTACAGTCAAGGTGAATAAAGCCAATGCGGATGGTAACTACATCTCTTGGGGTGTGCGTGAGTTTGGTATGGCGCACATGATGAACGGGATGGTGCTGCACGGTGGATTCAAAGTCTATGGTGCGACCTTCTTGATGTTCATGGAGTTTATGCGTAATGCATTACGGATGTCAGCTTTGATGAAGATTGGTACTATCTATGTTTACACGCACGACTCAATTGGTCTAGGTGAAGATGGTCCAACTCACCAGCCTGTTGAGCAGATTGCGACCATGCGTTTGATTCCAAACTTCCAAACTTGGCGTGGTTGTGATGCGGTTGAATCTGCCGTTTCATGGAAGGTCGCCGTATTACGAGGCGATGCACCAACCGCTTTGGTCTTCTCTCGTCAAGCATTGAAGCCAATGGAAAGAACCCCTGAACAGGTGAAGTTGATTGAAAAAGGTGGTTATGTGTTGCGTGACTGTGAAGGTACGCCTGACCTAATCCTCATCGCCACAGGTTCAGAGGTTGGTTTAGCTTCTGATTCTATGGATGTGTTGGTTGAAAAAGGTCACAAAGTGCGTTTGGTCTCTATGCCTTGTACCGATATGTTTGATGATCAAGATCAAGACTATAAAGATGCTGTCTTGATTCCAGGTGTGAAGCGTTTGGCCGTTGAAGCAGGCGTAACGGATCTATGGCGTAAGTATGTTGGCCTTGAAGGGGATGTCGTCGGTATCGATACCTTCGGTGAGTCTGCCCCTGCAGATCAACTGTTCAAAGAATTTGGATTTACGGTTGAAAATGTCGTCGCACATGCTGAGAAATTGATCGGCTAAGTTGCTTTTAATCAATCAGGACTGGGAATTTTGTCAATTTTCCCAGTCCTGTTCTGTTTTTTTTGTTTAAAACGGTGTTATTTGTCAAACAAAGCTTGGCGAATAATGCATATTTAGGAGTATAAAAATGACTGTAAGAGTGGGTATAAATGGTTTTGGCCGTATCGGCCGTATGGCTTTCCGTGCAGCGGCAAAAGATTTCCCTGAGTTAGAAATCGTCGCCATCAATGATTTGTTGGATCCTGAGTATTTGGCGTATATGTTGAAGTATGATTCAGTACATGGCCGTTTCGACGGAGATGTTTCTGTTGAAAATGGGAACTTAGTGGTCAACGGTAAGACGATCCGTATCACTGCAGAACGCAACCCTGCTGACTTGAAATGGGATGAAGTGGATGTTGATGTTGTGCTTGAATGTACTGGTTTCTTCTTGACTGAAGAGACTTGTCAGGCACACATTGATGCAGGTGCAAAGAAAGTGGTTCAATCTGCGCCTTCTAAAGACCATACCCCAATGTTTGTATATGGTGTAAACCATGAAACTTATGCGGGTCAAACTATCGTTTCTGCGGCTTCTTGTACCACTAATGGTTTAGCACCTGTGGCTAAAGTATTGAATGATAACTTTGGTATCAAGCGTGGTTTGATGACAACTGTTCACGCAGCAACAGCGACTCAAAAAACCGTTGATGGTCCTTCAATGAAAGATTGGCGCGGTGGTCGTGGTATTCTTGAAAATATCATCCCATCTTCAACAGGTGCGGCTAAAGCAGTAGGTAAAGTATTGCCTGACTTGAATGGTAAGTTGACAGGTATGGCTTTCCGTGTCCCAACTTCTGATGTGTCTGTGGTTGACTTGACGGTTGAGCTAGAAAAAGAAACAGCTTATGAAGACATCTGTGCTGCGATGAAAGCGGCTTCAGAAGGTGAGTTGGCAGGTGTATTGGGTTACACTGAAGAAGCCAATGTTTCTACTGACTTCCGTGGTGATTCTCACCCATCTACTTTCGATGCAAAAGCAGGTATCGCTCTAGATCCTACTTTCGTTAAGATCGTTGCTTGGTATGACAATGAGTATGGTTATACTTGCAACATGATGCGTCTTGTTGAGCATGTAGCGAAGTAATCTTTCAAAACCTCAAGTGTGTAACAGCACTTGAGGTTTTTTTGTTTATATAAGCATTTTCCAAGTCACTTGAGAGAATGTTTTTATAAGCTTAATTTAAACCTGAGCGTCTTATATCGCTCAATCCGTCACACTCTGACGAATAACCAAAGAGGAATGCTCTATGTCTATCTTGAAGATGGAAGATCTAGCCAAAGAAGGCAAATTAGCAGGTAAACGCGTACTCATTCGCGAAGATTTAAATGTACCGATTAAGGATGGTAAGGTTGCCTCAGATGCTCGTATCCGTGCATCGATGAAGACGATTCAAACCGCTAAAGATGCTGGTGCAAAAGTGATGTTGATGTCTCACTTGGGTCGTCCAACAGAAGGTGAGTATGATGAACAGTACTCTTTGGCACCAGTAGCCGCCGATCTTTCAGAAAAGTTAGGCGAAGAAGTGCGTTTAATTAAAGATTACCTTGACGGTAATTTTGATGTGGCAGACGGTGAAGTCGTTTTATTGGAAAATGTCCGCTTTAATAAGGGCGAAAAGAAAGATGATGAAGCCCTTTCTAAACAGTACGCCGCTTTGTGTGATGTTTATGTCATGGATGCATTCGGTACCGCTCACCGTGCACAGGCTTCAACGCATGGTGCAGGCTTGTATGCGCCTATTGCTTGTGCAGGTCCATTGTTAGCGGCTGAATTAGATGCTTTAGGTAAAGCGTTGCATGAGCCAGCTCGACCAATGGTGGCGATTGTGGGTGGTTCTAAAGTTTCTACCAAATTGACAGTGCTTGAATCACTTTCTGAGAAGGTGGATCAGTTGGTTGTTGGGGGTGGAATCGCTAACACCTTTATCGCAGCAGCAGGCTACAATGTGGGTAAATCACTTTATGAAGAAGATTTAATTCCCACTTGTAAAAAGCTGAATGAAATTATGGAAGGTCGTGGTGCGGCGATTCCATTGGCTAAAGATGTGGTGACTGGTAAAGAGTTCTCTCCTGAAGCAGTAGCAGAAACCAAGCCTGTGGATCAAGTTGCTGATGATGATATGATCTTTGATATCGGACCTGAATCTGCTGCAGAATTGGCCGAAATTATTAAGAATGCAGGGACAGTAGTTTGGAATGGTCCTGTGGGTGTATTTGAATTTGATCAGTTTGGTGAAGGGACTAAGGCGATCTCTTTGGCGATTGCTGAATCTTCAGCCTTCTCAATTGCTGGGGGTGGAGACACTTTAGCAGCCATTGATAAATATGGCATTGAAGATCAAGTCTCTTACATCTCAACAGGCGGTGGTGCTTTCCTTGAGTTCTTGGAAGGTAAGAAATTGCCAGCGGTTGCGATGCTTGAAAAGCGTGCAGCGGAGTAATTCACTGCCCTGTCATATTTGAGCGGTAAGATATTGATCGCTCAACTTTAACCTCAGCGACATTTTGTCGCTGAGAGATTTTTATTAGATGAGCTAGAAAGTGAGAGGATGTCTCGGTAAGGTTTAGTTAGCATAAGCTTTACCGAGTCATCTTTCTTTCAAGCAAATGAGATTAAGGTTACAAAATTTAGATGAAAACATTAAGAAGAACAAAAATCGTGGCCACGCTTGGGCCAGCTACAGACCGTGATGGCGAATTGGAAAAAATGGTGCAAGCGGGCTTGGATGTCGTGCGTATCAATATGTCACATGGTGATCCTGAAGAGCATATCGGTCGAGCGCAGCGTGTTCGTGAAGTCGCTAAGCAGTATGACCGTGAAATTGGTATTTTAGTAGATTTGCAAGGGCCTAAAATCCGTATCGGTCGTTTTAAAGAGGGCTTTGTTGATCTCCTTCCAGGTGATAAATTTGCGTTAGATGTGCAAGTGCCGATTACAGAAGGGACCAATCGTGAAGTAGGGATTACCTATGAAAAGCTTCCCCAGGATGTCAAGCCAGGTGATCGTCTATTATTAGATGACGGGCGTTTGGTACTAGAGGTGACAGAGGTCATTGGCACGCGTGTAGAAACTAAAGTTGTGGTGGGTGGAAAGCTTTCGAATAATAAAGGAATTAACCTGCTCGGCGGTGGGCTATCGGCAGAAGCCTTGACCGAAAAAGATAAAGAGGACATCTTTACCGCGGCTAAAATTGGTGCAGACTACTTGGCACTTTCTTTTCCTCGCTCGGCTGATGATGTGGAGTTATGTCGCAAATTGGCGATTGAAGCAGGATTGGATGCATCGATTGTGTCTAAGGTTGAACGGGCAGAGGCGGTAGCAGATGATCTTACGCTGGATAGTATTATTTTAGCTTCTGATGTGATTATGATTGCTCGTGGGGATTTGGGTGTGGAAGTTGGCGATGCTCGCCTACCCGCATTACAAAAGAAAATGATTAAACGCGCGCGTCAATTGAACCGTGTCACCATTACGGCCACTCAGATGATGGAGAGCATGATTGAAAATGCCATTCCAACCCGTGCTGAAGTCTTTGATGTCGCCAATGCGGTGATTGATGGGACCGATGCGGTGATGCTATCAGGCGAAACTGCGGTGGGGCATTCTCCAAGTGGGGTAATTGAAGCGATGTCTAATATTGCACTTGAGGCAGAAAAAGCGCGTGAAGTGCGTGAGTCGAATCACCG
>JALUXI010000265.1 GCA_027019045.1 Piscirickettsiaceae bacterium
AAACTTTCTCAACGCTCTGATGAAACTTATGAAAATGTCACCGAGATGTGTGAACTCTTAAAAGAGGAAGAGCAGGATGTGGCGGAAGCAAACCAAACCGTTGAGCATCTGCAAAATCTTTCTCAGCAGGTTGTTAAAGCCTCTGATGAGGGCGTGGAAATGGGGCATGGTGCAGCCAAAACGGTAGAGAGTACCGCGGAGAATATTGGTCAGACTGCTCAAAAGGTAGAGTCATTATCCAAAGAGATTGCACAATCTGCTCAAGAGGTCGCCAACTTGGTTCAGGAGTTGAATGCGATTGATGAGGTCTTGGTCAATATTAAAGATATTTCTGAACAGACCAATTTACTGGCCTTGAATGCGGCGATTGAAGCGGCTCGTGCGGGTGAGCATGGACGAGGATTTGCGGTGGTGGCGGATGAAGTGCGTGCACTGGCTTCTAAAACCGATACCACAGTGGATGAAGTCTTTACCATTATTGATGAGGTGAAGAAAAAAGCAACTGCTTCAGGGCAGGAGATGACTTCTGTTTCTAAGGAGGCAGAAGCCATGTCAGATGAAACGGTTGCTGTGCGTGCGAAGCTGGCTGAGATTGTAGAGAATATGCAACAGGTGGTAGATGAAATGGATGTGATTAAAGAGCGTGCTTTGACACAGGATGACGCTTCGGTTGAGGTGAAACAGACCATCAATGAGATTGCAGAGAAAACGACCAATGTCACTGATCGAGCAGGGGTCACTTTGCGCTGCTTTGAAGAGGTGAAAGCTGATGCTCAAGCTCTAGCTCAGCAGATTGCGCGTTTTAAAGCGTAACGACTCAGCTCACCCCTGAAATGCGTCACTTCTGCGTTGGAAAATGGTCATTTACGGAACGAACATTCCGCCTTGAATTGACGCATTTCAGGGGCAAACTGAGCCGTGACGGAGTTAAATCAGCCCCCGCTGGATTTTTATCTAGCGGGGGTTTTTCATTTAATTGTCATAAAATTTTGCTTGTCCCTGTCTAAAATATCTGCTTAATCAAATAAACAGAATCGTTCAAGCAGAATAGCTTGGTTAAATAGCAAAACAGAGGAAGGATTCAAGATGACAATTCGTGTAGCCATCAATGGGTTTGGTCGAATGGGGCGTTTGGCATTGCGTCAGGCGTTTGATTGGCCTGAATTGGAGTTTGTGCATATCAATGAGATTGCCACTGATGTAATGGGGTCAGCCCATTTGCTCCACTTTGATTCGGCGCATGGGCGTTGGCATCATGAAGTGGAAGTGGATGCAGATGCTTCGGAGATGTTGATCAACGGGGAGCGCATTTCATATAGTATGAACGCTGAGATTGCGGCAACGGATTGGGCGGCTTTGGGTGTGGATGTGGTGATTGAGGCGACAGGCACATTTCGCACAAAAGCCAGTTTGCAGCCATATTTAGATCAAGGTGTGCCACAGGTGATTGTGACCGCACCAATGAAAGAGGGCGTGAAAAATATTGTGATGGGGGTGAATGACCAGGTTTTTACGCCGAACCATGACCCAATTATCACTTCTGCGTCTTGCACCACCAACTGTATTGCGCCTGTGATTAAGGTGATGCATGAGCAGATTGGGATTCGTCACGGTATGATTACGACCATGCATGACCGTACCAATACACAGAAGGTGGTGGATCATGGGCATAAAGATTTGCGTCGTGCGAGAGCTTGCTTTGAATCCTTGATTCCGACAACAACGGGTTCGGCAAAAGCGATTGGTACCATTTTTCCAGAATTGAATGGTCGATTGAATGGGGTGGCGGTGCGGGTGCCGTTGATGAATGCCTCTTTGACTGATTTAGTACTAGAAATGGAGCGGAAAACTTCGGTGGAAGAGGTTAATGGGCTATTGCAAGCGGCTTCAGAAGGTGAGTTAAAGGGCATCTTGGGTTTTGAAGAGCGTCCTTTAGTGTCGGTGGATTTTGAAGGTGAGACGCAGTCAGCGGTGATTGATGCTCCTTCCACCATGGTGGTGAATGGCACCCAGGTGAAGTTGTTGGCTTGGTATGATAATGAGATTGGCTATATTCAGCGTGCCATGGAGTTGGCGCTAAAAGTCGGCACCATGAATCAGGTCGGTGCAGCACAGTAGATACAAAATAGAGCAGTTCAAAATGACAACAGTACGCTTTTCCCCCCTTCAACAATATGGTATTGTCACCGCAAACTATTGGGCGTTTACCTTGACCGATGGTGCTTTACGGATGCTGGTGTTGCTCTATTTTTATCAGTTAGGGTACAGCCCGCTGGCGATTGCGATGCTGTTTCTGTTTTATGAAATCTTTGGGATTTTGACCAATCTGTTTGGTGGCTGGCTGGGAGCCAGGCTGGGACTGAATGTGACGATGAATATTGGCTTGAGCATTCAAATCGTGGCGTTGTTGATGTTGGCGGTTAATCCAGATTGGTTATCGGTGCCCTATGTGATGGCGGCTCAGGCATTATCGGGGATTGCTAAGGATTTAAATAAAATGAGTGCCAAAAGTGCGATTAAATCTTTGGCCTCTGACGCCTCGGGGCAGCTTTTCCGCTGGATAGCGGTTTTAACGGGTTCTAAAAATGCCCTCAAAGGGGTGGGGTTCTTTTTAGGGGCGGCACTGCTCAGTTGGGTGGGATTTGCCAATGCGCTTTATTTAATGGCGGGGATGTTGGCGGTTGCTTTGGCGGTGTCTCTGCTGTTTTTAGATTATCGCTTGGGCAAAGCAAAACAGAAGCCGAAGTTTTCAGAAGTTTTTTCCAAATCCCCTGCTATTAACTGGCTGTCTGCCGCTAGGTTTTTTCTGTTTGGCGCGAGAGATGTCTGGTTTGTGGTGGCTTTACCCGTTTATTTAGAAGCGGTTTTGGGCTGGTCACATATGCAAGTTGGGGGCTTTTTAGCGGCATGGGTGATCGGTTATGGCATCATTCAAGCCTCTACCCCGAGTTTAACTAAAGCCGCTGGGATTGCACAGCCTCGCAAAGAGACCGCCATGCGTTTGGCGGCGATTTTGGCATGGGTGCCTGCTTCGATGGCGGTATTGCTCTCATGGGATCCTGTTTGGGTGGTGCTGATCGGCTTAACCTTGTTTGGGGTGCTATTCGCTTTAAACTCGGCAGTGCACTCTTATCTGATTGTCGCTTATGCCGATGCAGACGGTACTTCAAAAGATGTTGGTTTCTACTATATGGCAAATGCTGGCGGCAGATTGATGGGTACCGTACTCTCAGGCTGGATCTATCAAGAGTGGGGCATGGCCATCTGCCTTGGCTTCTCCGCACTCTTTGTTATCCTCGCTACCGTTTTGGTGGCGAAGATTCCTGAGTAAGGGTGTTGGGATGAATTTATCGTGATAGATCGTCATGCTTTTGCCATTTATTTTGTTAATCCCTTCTTGATTCTTTATAAAAAATCCTTATATTAGAGAGCATTGAACGAGATGATTTACGGCTAAAAATGGCTAAAATCCTCCCTACTCTGTGTTAGAAATCCTTGGCAATAGCGCTGCTATTCCCTGCGGTTTCTGCCTTGATTAAGGGGATTTTATCTCATTTTTACCTCGTAACTCACTCATCCAAAGCTCTCTTGGAGAGCACTGAACAAATATAAGGAGTGTTCTATGTTAAAAACAATCGGTTTATTTTTGTTGACCAACATTGCCGTGATTGCGGTGGCATCGATTGCGATGAGTCTTTTTGGCGTGGGGTCGGTTTTGCAAGCGAATGGGGTGGATTTGAATTATGACAGCCTGTTTATGTTTGCACTGATTTTTGGTTTTGCGGGGTCATTTGTCTCTTTGGCGATGTCGAAGTTTATGGCCAAGCATATGACGGGGGCGCAGGTGATTACTCAGCCTCGTAATGCAGACGAGCAGTGGTTGGTAGAAACGGTTTATGCTTTGGCTGATAAAGCGGGGATTGGTCATCCAGAGGTGGCGATTTATGATTCGCCTGCACCCAATGCATTTGCGACGGGAATGAATAAAAATAATGCCATGGTGGCGGTCTCCACAGGGTTGTTACGGAATATGACCAAAAATGAGATCGCAGCGGTATTGGGGCATGAAGTCTCCCATGTGGCGAATGGGGATATGGTCACGATGGCGGTGTTGCAAGGAGTCTTAAATACTTTTGTCATTTTCTTTGCCCGTATTGCAGGTCACTTTGTTGATCGTGTGATTTTGAAAAATGATGAAGGACATGGGATTGGCTATTTTGTAGCATCATTCATTTTTGAAATCATTTTTGGGATTCTTGCCAGTATGATTGCCATGTGGTTCTCTCGTCATCGTGAGTTCCATGCGGATAATGGTGGTGCCTATCTTGCAGGTAAGCAAAATATGATTGCTGCTTTGCGCCGCTTGGGGAGTATGGAGCCTGATGAGTTACCCGAACAGTTAGCAGCTTTTGGGATCAATGATAAGCCAAGCAAGATAGGTGAGTTATTTGCTTCCCATCCGCCGATTGAAGAGCGAATTGCCAAATTGGAAGCGACGCCAGAGTCTGAGTTGAAAGTTGCTTAAAGTCATCTAAACTCACTTTTAATGCTAAGATAAAACCCACTTCTTAAGAAGTGGGTTTTTTTATGGGAGGTGAAAATGAAACGGTTTTGGATGGTTGGATTGCTGTGGCTCATTATGATGCCCGTGCAAGCGGCAATGGATTTGCCTTTGGCAACAGATTTACAAGCTTTGGGCAAGCAGGCCGAGGCTAAACAGATTCCGATTGCGATTCTATTTACTGCAGAAGGATTAAAATCTCGAGAGAAATTATTGGATGAGGCGTTAATTCCTGAATTAAGAAGTGGTGAGCTGGATGGCAAGGTGCTGTTTGTGGAGATTCAGGCGAATACGGATCGGGTGGTGAAAGATTTTTATGGTGAGCCAACGCCTAGTCGTGCATTTCGACAGTTGTATAATCTTTACTCTTTGCCGGTGGTGGTATTTGTCAATGGTGAGGGGGATGTATTGACAGAACCCCTGATGTCAGGGGCTTATGATTATTATGGCTTTTATTTAAAGCAAAAGATTGAAGCGGCGAGTCAAGCGCTTAAAGCGCAGTAATCGTCTGCTTAAGGACTAAACTATTTTCGGGTAGGTTTGAGAGGTCGATTCTGCCTGCTGTTTTTTGTAGGGTTTGATGGAGAGTTGATTCACTTTGGGGATAGACCAGCACGAGGAGTTCGTCATTCGGTTGGAGATAGTGGGTTTCACCGAATGGGGTGTAGCGAGTGGCACCCAAGGCAATGATTATTTGCTTAGGATGACCTGCAGTTTGCAGTAAGTCTTGGAGGTTTTCTAAAGGCCCATGATCTGTTTGGGTATGAAAGGTTTGAACCATCCACTGAATCAACTGTTGATAAAAGTAGCTATAACCTTCCACTGGGCTGTCAATACCATAGGCAATGCAGGTTTGATCTCGATACAGAAAGCTGGCAATGTGATAGTGAGCCAGCGTGGAACCTGGATTAAATTCAGCACAGGCCAGCCACTGCTGAGAAATGCCTTTGCTACATGGCCCCCAGTTTTTCTTTTCACTGATTTTTTTGGCATTGGGTTTGCGAATCGAGCAGTCATTAAAGGCACTAAAGGCTTTAGGCGTTAAGGTTTGAATGGCGTGGTACTCATCATAGCCGATTTCAAGCAGTAGGCAGAGTTCGGGTTCTGCTTGTAAGTGGATAGGGTGTTGAAAGTCGGCTAGGATTTTGTCGTGACAGAGAGGAAAGATACCCAATTGACCTTGATGATGAGGGATATAAATTGGAAAAATCCCTTTAGGGGCATTCGGTGTTTCAGTTTGAATGTCGGTAAAATCTGCATCCTCTCCCGCTTGTTGCAGGTGTTCGGCAAAATTGCCAGCGATACCGAAAACGGGGAGGGCGTTGAGCTGTTCATCCGTAAGTGAAAAATGAAGTGAGGTCATACTGTATTCCATGAGTTTTAAAGGCGTATTATGCAAGAAAAGATTGCACAAAAGTTAACAAATTTAGCCCATCAATTGACTTCTCAAGGTCTCTCTTTTCCAGCGCTTCCCGTTCGTTGTACAGAAGAGGCAGAAAAGGCGCAGGATCTGTTTTGGATGGCGCAGGCTTTAGTCATGGCGGATGTGAGTGAGCAGATGAATGAGGTGCCTGTGGGGGCGGTGGCAGTGTGGCAGAATCAGTTGGTTGGCGTGGGTTGGAATCAACCGATTGCAACCCATGACCCTACAGCCCATGCTGAGTTGA
>JALUXI010000266.1 GCA_027019045.1 Piscirickettsiaceae bacterium
GGGTTTGTTTGGTTGATATTGGCGGCGGTACGACGGATATTGCTGTTTTCCAAAATGGGGCGATTCGCCATACGGCAGTGATTCCTGTGGCAGGGGATCAGGTGACCAATGATATTGCGGTGGCTTTTCGTACGCCAACTCCCGCTGCGGAAAGAATCAAACGACAATACGCCTGTGCCGTGCCACAATTGATTGCGAACGATGAAGAGATTGAAGTGCCGAGTGTTGGCGATCGCCCTGCTCGTTGTTTGTCTCGTCGGACTTTGGTTGAAGTGGTGGAACCTCGTTATGAAGAGCTGTTTCAGCTGATTCAAGCTGAATTGCAGCGCACAGGTTATACCGATGTACTGGCTGCAGGTATTGTCTTGACGGGCGGAAGTTCGCTGGTGGAAGGTGCGGTGGAATTAGCAGAAGAGGTCTTCCACATGCCAGTTCGCTTGGGTTACCCGCATGGCGTGAAAGGATTGCAAGAGCAGGTGAATAGCCCCTCTTTTGCCACTACAGTGGGATTATTGAAATATGCACAGGAGCATCAGCCGACTGAAAAGCCAACGACAGAACGCTCATCAGGACTCTCTGAAGCGGGCTCAGTACTGGAAAAAATGAAAAGTTGGTTTAAAAACAGCTTTTAGTCTTTTATAATGGTCGGTTTCGTTTAACCTTCTACTGGAAATCTGCATGCACCAACGCACACTTGCTCACCCCATTAAAGCCAAAGGTATCGGTCTTCATACAGGACATGAAGCGGTGATGACTTTGCGCCCTGCGCCTGAAAATACGGGGATTGTGTTTCGTCGTGTCGACTTGGATCCAGTGGTTGAGTTCAAAGTCTCCCCTGAAATTGTAGGAGAAACCACCCTCTGTACGACTATTGTCAAAGAGGGTGCCAAGGTGGCGACGATTGAACATCTGATGTCTGCTTTGGCGGGTGTAGGCATGGACAATCTGTTTGTGGACATCACCGCAGATGAAGTGCCAATTATGGATGGCAGTGCATCACACTTTATTTTTCTTTTGCAGTCGGCAGGCATTCAAAAGCAGCAGGCACAACGACAATTTATCCGCATTCTCAAACCTGTTCGAGTCGAAAATGATAAGGGGGGCTGGGCAGAGTTTACCCCCTATGAAGGTTTTCGTCTGAACTTCTCCATTGAGTTTGATCATCCAGCGTTTAAAGAGACTGCTGAAAGTATGTCTTTGGAATTTTCATGCACCGCTTATTTTAAAGAGGTTGCACGGGCACGTACTTTTGGTTTTATGAAAGATATGGAAGTGCTTCGCAAAAATAATCTAGCGTTGGGCGCCAGTCTTGATAATGCGATTGGTCTAGATGAAAATGGGGTGATGAATGAAGAAGGTCTTCGCAATAAAGATGAGTTTGTACGGCACAAAATCTTAGATGCTGTTGGTGATCTTTATATGGCGGGTCATCCTATCGTTGGAGAGTTTACCGCTCACAAGTCTGGACATGCTTTAAACAATCAATTGTTAAGAGCCTTAATGGCTCAACCCGATGCGTATGAAATCGTCACCTATATTGATAAACCTCCGATTGATTACAATAGCAGTAAGGTTTTGCCCTAGTTTTTTGTAACTACTCAAGTCATCTTGGAATTTGTCACTTCTGTATTGTAAAAAGCTTATTGTAAAAAGCTCATTTACTGAACAAACTTTTGCTTTGAGTTGATAAGTTTTAGGGGGAATCTGAGCAATTACACTCCTAATCTAATCTTTGAAACCTCTTTGTCCTAGTCTTTGTAAAACCTGTTTCAACCCCTCTGATTGAACCTGTTCACTTAAACGAAACATCTCCGCTGCTGCCTCTTTAGGCGGTGGTGCCATCTGAACTTTTCGAGGTCGTCTTTCTTCTCTTAGGGGAATGACGGTCAGTTTGACTTGGTTGAGCTGTAGGTGAGGGAAATGGTGTTGAAACAGGGCCAAAATTTCATTTTCATAGAAACGCATCTTACTTTTCCATAAGGCATCGTCCAGTTGTAAAACCAGTGTTCGTCCTTCAAAGCTGACGCCTAAAAGATGGGCTGCGAGCTTGGCGGGGAGTTGGCTTTGGGCGACTTCCAATAGGGCTTGATAGAGCTGAGTCTGCTCAATCAATTGATCCAGTCCACCTCCTTTTTGATTTAATGCTTGTTTCATATTTCCCTACTAACACAGTGTGCTAAAATGTCCTTTTTCAAATTGTACTAAATTAGAGAGACCCCATGTTTGCAAAGTTTTTTAAGAAAATTTTTGGCAGTCGTAATGAAAGACTTTTAAAGCAATACCAACAAGAGGTAGAGAAAATCAATGCCCTTGAGCCAGAATATGAAAAGCTTGACGATACTGCCTTGCAAGCAAAAACCGACGAGTTTAAGCAGCGTTTAGAGCAGGGTGAAACCCTAGATGACCTATTGCCAGAAGCTTTTGCTGTGGTGCGAGAGGCGAGTAAACGGGTCTTCGGGATGCGTCACTATGATGTGCAGATGATCGGTGGGATTGCATTGCATAACGGTAAGATTGCTGAAATGCGAACGGGGGAGGGGAAAACCTTAGTGGCGACTTTGCCCGCTTATCTCAATGCACTGGAAGGTAAAGGCGTGCATGTGGTGACGGTGAATGATTACCTTGCCAAGCGTGACTCCGAGTGGATGGGGCAGCTGTATGAGTTTTTGGGGTTGTCAACGGGCGTGGTGCTATCAGGTCAAAGTGGACAAGAAAAGCAGCTGGCCTATGCCATGGACATCACTTACGGCACCAATAATGAGTTCGGTTTTGATTATCTACGAGACAATATGGCGGTCTTTAAAGAAGAACGAGTGCAGCGGGGACAGCACTATGCCATTATTGATGAAGTGGATTCGATTCTGATTGATGAAGCCCGTACCCCTTTGATTATCTCAGGGCCTGCGGAAGACCGCTCAGAGCTGTATCGCCAAATTGACCCGCTGATCCAGCACCTGGAGCGAGGGGAGGAAGATACCGAAACCAAAACTTCAACGGGTGATTACACAGTAGATGAGAAAAATCGTCAGGTCTATTTAACCGATCAAGGGTATGAAAAACTAGAAAACTTGCTGAAGGAGATTGGGGTCTTAGAAGAACACGATAGCCTGTTTGAACCTCAAAATATCGGTCTATTATTACACCTCAATGCCGCATTAAAAGCTCATGTCATTTTTGAAAAGAACCGTGATTATATTGTCGAAAATGGTGAGATTGTCATTATCGATGAGCACACAGGACGAAAAATGGAAGGTCGTCGCTGGAGTGAAGGCTTGCACCAAGCGGTAGAGGCAAAAGAGGGCGTGGCGATTCAGCCAGAGAGTCAGACCTTTGCCTCCATTACTTTCCAAAACCTCTTCCGTCAATATCACAAGCTCTCAGGGATGACAGGGACAGCCGATACCGAAGCGGGTGAATTTTTGGCGACCTATAACCTAGAAGTCGTCGTGATTCCACCCAATCGTACACCTCAGCGAATCGATCAACCCGATTTGGTCTTTTTGGAAATGGAAGGCAAATTTGCCGCCTTGGTACGAGAGATTCAAGAGACCTATGAAAAAGGTCAGCCTGTTCTTATCGGAACCGCATCGATTGAGATGTCGGAGCTGTTATCAAGCTTGTTGACCCAAGCCAAAATCCCGCACAATGTGCTGAATGCGAAACATCATGAGCGAGAAGCCCATATTATTGCTGAAGCGGGACGCCCCAAAGCCGTGACCGTGGCGACCAATATGGCGGGACGGGGTACCGATATTGTGCTGGGAGGGAACCTCGAAATGGAGATGGAAGCTTTAGATAACCCCACTGAACAGCAGATTGCAGAGCTAAAAGCCGACTGGGAAAAACGCCATCAACAAGTATTAGAACTAGGGGGCTTAAAGGTACTTGGCTCTGAGCGCCATGAGTCCCGTCGAATCGATAATCAGTTGCGAGGCCGTTCAGGTCGTCAAGGGGATCCAGGTGAGACCCGTTTCTATCTCTCATTGGATGATGATTTGATGCGTCGCTTTGCTTCTGAAAGAGTGAAAAATATGATGCGTCGTATGGGGATGCAGTCGGATGAGGCAATTGAACATTCGATGGTGACCAAAGCAATAGAGCGAGCGCAGAAACAGGTTGAACGCATGCATCAAGACGAACGCGCCAATCTATTGAAGTTCGATGATATTGCCAATGAACAGCGCAAGGTCGTGTACAGCCAACGCAATGAGTTGATGGAAAGCGATGACCTGAGCGAAACCATCGATGATATTCGCAATAGCGTGTTGACGGAAGTTTTCCATCAATTTGTCCCAGCAGGCAGCTTACCTGAACAGTGGGATGTAGCTGGTTTAGAGTTGCGACTCAAAGAAGAGTTTGAATTGGAGATGCCAATTCAGCAGTGGTTGGATGAAAACAAGTCACTGATTGAAGAGTCCTTGTTGCAAAAAATCCAAGAGACTGCCAAACAAGTGTATCTGGATAAAATGTTGGCGATTGATGAGCAAACCCGCCATCAGTTTGAAAAAGAGGTGTTGTTGCGTACCATTGATGAGCAGTGGCGTGAACATCTATCGCAAATGGATTACTTGCGTCGAGGGATTCATCTTCGAGGTTTTGCACAGAAGGATCCCTTCCAAGAGTACCGTCGTGAAGCAGCCAACCTCTTCCAAGATTTCTTGGCTGAGGTAATGTATGAAACCACGAAGATTCTTTCTTTAGTGCAGATTGAAGCCCCGCAAGATGTTGAAGCCTTTGAAGCTCAAATTGAGGCTGAAAGACCTCAACAGCTAGAGGCGATTCACCCAGCGGCTGAGTCTATTGCCCAAGCCGTGCAAGGAGAAGCGCAAGAGGTGACGGTGGAAATGGGTGGCGATGCTGAGCAAGCAGACCAAAAGCCTGCCACCTACAAACGAGACACCCCAAAAGTCGGCCGTAACGACCCCTGTCCTTGTGGTTCGGGTAAAAAATATAAGCAGTGTTGTGGGAAGTTGTAATGGCACAAGCCGATAAGGTTAGAGAACAAATTGGGCTATTCAAGTATTGGATTGGGATTATTTTAGGGATACTGGTTGGAGTTTCTGCTTGGTTGTTTAATAATATTGAGCAAATAGCTATTTGGAAGGCTTGGTTGTCTGGCTTGTTAATTATCTTTTGTGTTATAGTGATTGTAGTTTTAAATCATAAGCTTGTCAGTGCGATTGATAAATTGGAGGAATTATGAGTGTTAATGATTTGCCATTTATTTTAATGGTGCTGAGTGTTTTGGTGATTTTAGGTTTGGCTTTAAAAGCGGCTTTTCATAAATAAGTTTATTTTAGGGGTCATAACAGGCTCCCTTATGTATTTTTTAAAGCACACAGTCTTGTGTGCTTTTTCTTTTGTAGGGATTAAGTGATGAATTTAGGTAAACAGATGGATTTTCACCCCATTTCAGGGTTTTATTGTGGGGCCACGGCGGCGGGGATTAAGAAGAATGGCCGTTTGGATTTGGTGGTGATGGAGATCGTACCCGAGAGTGTGACGGCGGCGGTGTTTACCCAGAATGCTTTTTGTGCGGCACCTGTCACCGTGGCGAAACGCCATTTGGAAACAAAGCAACCTAGAGCCTTGGTGATTAACAGTGGGAATGCCAATGCTGGGACAGGCAAGCAGGGGTTGAAAGATGCTGAGCAGGCTTGTGCTTGGTTGGCAGATGAATTGGGCTGTTCCCCTGAAGAGGTGTTGCCTTTTTCCACAGGGGTGATTGGTGAAAATTTACCCATGGAGAAGATTCAACGAGGGTTGCCTGATGCCTGTGCAGATTTAAATATTGAGGGCTGGACTGAAGCCGCTCAAGGCATTATGACCACCGATACAGTGGAAAAAATGGTCTCTGTTCAACGAGAGGTTGCAGGGCAGTTGGTATCGTTTACAGGGATTTCCAAAGGTTCAGGGATGATTCATCCCAATATGGCAACCATGCTGGGGTTTGTGGCGACTGATGCTAAAATCACGGCAGAATGTTTGCAAGCCGCATTGAATGAAGCGGTCAATGTCTCTTTTAATCGTATTACGGTAGATGGCGATACTTCAACCAATGATGCCTGTACCGTCACCGCTACACAGCAGGCGGATATGCCAGTGATTGATTCATTGGAGAGTGAAGCTTATCAAGATTTTGTTGCGGTCTTGAAAGAAGTGATGGTGGCGCTGGCACAGAAAATTGTG
>JALUXI010000267.1 GCA_027019045.1 Piscirickettsiaceae bacterium
TCCTGCTCAGCAACCACCTAAGCAACCAGCACCAGCTCATAAGTAATTTATAGCTAAGTTGATTGCCTTGGCAGAGTAACATAATGTTGCTCTGCCTATTTATACTGTAAAAAGTTTGAGAGCTTTTTTAGCTATTTGAACTGCTTAAATAGCTAAAAATGTTTGATAATGTAGCACGCTACAAACTCAGTGAAAGGATAGGGTATGATTACAATTGTCGGCAACATGAAGGGTGGGACAGGGAAAAGTACGATTGCTTTTAACTTGGCTGTTTGGTTACGGAATCAAGATAAATCATTGATGCTATTTGATTTGGATCCTCAAAAAACATTATTAGATGTAGTGGAAGTTAGGCAAGAAGAAGGCTATGATCCTCTTTTACCTTTGCCATTTGATAAAACAGCACTTTCAGAAATAGAACAGAATAAGAGAACAGTGGATGAGGTATTGATGGATGTAAGTATGAGTGATGAGCAGAGTTTAGAAGCGGCAATCGCTGTTACAGACCGTATTATCATTCCAGTTGCTCCCAGCCAAGCAGATATTTGGTCCACACAACGGTTTCTCAAAAAAATAGATCAAATTCGCCATCAAAATATGCCAGAAGTATTAGGTGTGATTAACCGAGCAGATACTCATCCTTTTGTTCCAGAGACAAAAGAGGCTGAAGAGGCGATGGATGCACTTTCACTCAAGCGTATTCCTGTTCGTTTACATCACCGTGCAGCTTATCGTCGTTCATTTAGTGAAGGATTGGCAGTTTTTGAATTAGAGCCCAAAAGTAAGGCGAGTGACGAGTTTCATAAATTTACAAAATATTTATAAAAGGAAAGAAAGATGGGTATTTTAAGAGCGTTAATCAATAACACCTTTTTTGTATTACTATTGCTAGTCGCAGTGACGCTGTATATTGCATTTTCTGATTCAATTAAAGAGGATCATGGCATTAAGCCTGAAACACAGGCAGTGGTGCAGCATTTTGCCTCACAGGAGTCCTTACATCAGGTTAAAAGTCCAGAAGAAAAAGTTGAATCAAATACACCGGCAGTAACCCCTGTAGCCGAAGCAACTCAAAAAGAGCCTGTTCAGAAGGCAGAAGTCTCTTCAGATGTTGAGGAGGTTCAGCCAAAAGTGCAGCCCTCAACTGCTACAAAAGAAGATGAACATAAGCCAACAGTAGTAGAGCAGACAAAAGTTCAACCAGAAGCACAAATACTTAAAACTCCTTCTAAGACAATTGAAACTGCTGAAGCTCCACAGTCAGATGTTACAGTTGCTCAGTCCCAAAATAAACAACCTAAAACTGAAGGTAAGGTGACGGAAGTCAAGACAGATACAGATGAAAATAAGCCAGCACAACCTACACAAGCTATGACAAAAGAGGAAGCTAAAAAAATCCTGTCTGCTTATCCTTCATCCAAAGCGGCTTTGTCGGCTGCAGAGAAGGCTTACCAGGCTAAAAATTTCAAAAAATCTGAAGAGGTTTTATTTGCAATGACATTATGGCAGCCAACACCTAATTTGCTAGGGGCATTAGGGAATGTATTTTATGCTGATCATAAAATCGATTGGGCAAAACGCGCTTGGGCTGCAGCTGCAGATCAATTGATTCGTCAAGGTCAGTTTGATAAAGCAATTAAAATGGCTCAAGCACTAAAATCTGTGGCATCTGACCTTACCCAAGCCATTTTGCAAAGGGCTCAAGTTAAGAAAAGCAAAGACACCAAAAAGAAATAAAAAGTCGTAACTGCTTAGATTGTCCATGAAATTCGTCAATTAAAGGTGAAATGTTCGTTCAGTAAATGAATATTTTATAACATAGAAGTGACGGATTTTAGATGGATGAGTAGTTACAAAGAATCATAAGAAAAGGCGCTTTAACATATGAATACAACGCATCAAAAAACACCTGAAAATTTGATTGAAATGGATGCTTCTAAACAAGAAAGTATGCAGTCTAAAGAGCAGTGTGATATCAATGAATTGGCTCGAGTGATGACAGGGGGGATTCGCCGTTGGGAAAAAGTTATATACCCAATGATGGTTGCTTTTATTATCCTGGCTGCCTATGGTTTTTGGTTGATTTTCAATGTAGTCAAAGATATGCATCAAATAAATACCAATATGTATATTATGACCAAAGCTGTGGTGACGATGACCAATACCATGAATCAAAAAATGGAAAAAATTAATCATCAGATGATTAAAATCAATCAACATATGCAGGTGTTACCTGAAATGAATCAATCCTTGCTTAAAATTAAAGGCAGTTTTGATCAGATGAATGACACGATGAATGGATTAAATGGTGAAATTCAAAATATGACGGCCTCAGTGCAACAGATGAATTCCGCTATTTATGGGTTGAATCAGTCGGTACAACAGATTGATCGAAGTGTTGGAGAACTTAATCACAATATCTCTAAGCCTCTTCATAATATGAATAAAATGATGCCTTGGTAGGCACTAAAGAAAGGAATCGTACTATGACACCAGCTGAGCGTTATAAAAAACTGGAACAGCATCTTTCGCAGGAAAATCCAGTTCTGCTTGATGTGATTAGTCTTTATCAAGAATTGGATAAAATTGGCTATAGAACAGGAATTTTAGAGAAATCAGAAACCTTTTCAGCACAAATTTCTTGGTGGCCTTTAATTTCTATTTTAGGTACATTTTCAGCAGGAAAATCTAGTTTTATTAACAGTTATGTTGGACAATCCGTTCAATCAACTGGAAATCAAGCTGTAGATGATAGATTTACCGTGATTTGCTATGGTAAGAATAAAGAAATGATAACACTACCAGGTTTAGCACTAGATGCAGATCCTCGGTTTCCTTTTTTTGAAATTTCAAAAAAGATTGAAAAGGTTGAAGCGGGCGAAGGAGCGAAAGTTGATAACTATTTGCAGCTCAAAACGATTAATTCTGACAAATTAAAAGGGAAAATTCTTATTGATTCTCCAGGTTTTGATGCAGATGAACAGAGACGATCGACCTTAAAAATTACGGATCATATTATTGAAATGTCAGACTTGGTTTTGGTCTTTTTTGATGCGAGACACCCAGAACCCGGTGCAATGCGTGATACGCTTCAACATTTGGTTGATAATGTATTAAAACGAAACGACTCTGCGAAAGTGTTGTTTATTTTGAATCAAATTGATACAGCAGCGAAAGAGGATAATCCTGAAGAGGTTATTAGTGCATGGCAAAGAGCGATTGCTCAGCAAGGTTTAGTGAGCGGGAATTTTTATACTATTTACAATGAAGAGGCAGCTATTAAAATTTCCGATCCTAAGATGTTAGAGCGTTTTAAACGCAAAAAAGATGAAGATTTACAAACCATTTTAGGTCGTATGGAACAAGTCAGTGTTGAACGAAGCTATCGTATTACTGATACGGCTGCCAAAATGGCAGATGAGTTAATTAAAGAAAAATTACCTAAAATTAAACAAGCACTTCAATCTTGGCGTCGAAAAACATTGATGTTTGATGGGGTTGTATTTGGTTTGGTTGCTGTACTCATGGTGGCAGGGTTAGTTCAATTTGATTTGTTTAACCAACCTTTTTCGAAGTGGCCTATTATTGGATGGGCAAGCTACTCTTTGGTAAATAGTCTAATATTCTTGACATCTACAGCTGTTATTTTGGTGATTGTTCATTATTTTCTTCGCAATAAAGTTTGTAAGTGGGAAATTAAGCGTTGGCACTCACAAGATGCGCAAGTTGCTAAAGCATTGGCTTATAACAACCGATTCTGGCGAGGAATGTTCCCCAAAATGCCTCGTGGTTGGGGGCGGAAGACCTTGAAGTCTATTGAAGAGGTTAAGGTTAAATCTAAGCAGCTGATTCAGAAATTGAATGATCAATTTGCAGATCCTTCAGGGTTGCATCAAGAGGCTTTAAATCTGAAAAAAGACGAAGAGAAAGTTATGACTGCAGAAACTTCTCAATTTAAAGAAGCTCAAACAGCACTTACTGTTGAAACTTCTGAGGCCGTTGCGCAGGTAGCGTCAGAAAAATAAGTGTATTGTGGTATTGAGATATAAAAAACCGAGCTTTAATTGCTCGGTTTTTTATGGTTAAGTGGAGGCTGTTATATTGTAACCACCATCCACATAGGTGATTTCGCCGGTAATGCCTGATGCCAAATCTGAGCATAGGAAAGCGGCGGTGTTGCCAACTTCTTCAATCGTAACATTACGACGCAAGGGGGTAGCGGCAGCGGCTTTATCTAGCATAGTGCGGAAGTCTTTAATACCCGCTGCGGCAAGGGTGCGAATAGGACCTGCTGAGACGGCATTCACACGGATTCCATCTTGCCCCAAATCTGCCGCAAGATAACGCACGGAAGCCTCTAGTGAGGCTTTAGCAATCCCCATCACATTGTAGTTAGGCACTGCTCTTTCCGCACCGAGGTAAGAAAGGGTGACGACTGAGCCATTGCGTGCTTTAAGCATGTCATAGCCTGCTTTAGTTAGGGCGACTAAACTATAAGCACTGATGTCGTGAGCCATTAAGAATCCTTCTCGTGTAGAGGCTTCAATGAAACGACCTTCTAACTCTTCACGCGGGGCAAATGCAACAGAGTGAACCAAGATATCTAACCCATCAGACCATTTCTCTTTTAAAGCAGCATAAACAGCTTCAATCTGTTCATCGCTGGTCACATCAAGTGGTAATACTGTATCAGAACCCAACTCTTCAGCAATCTTTTCAACACGACCTTTTAATTTGTCATTTTGGTATGTCAATGCAATTTCGGCACCTTGTTCATGCATCTGTTTTGCGATGCCGTAGGCGATGGATTTATTGTTTGCAACCCCTACGATGAGTGCGCGTTTTCCAGTTAAAAATCCCATTCTTCTCTCCTCGGTTAATATTGAGCGGTATATTCGTTTTGAACCATGCGGTGCATATCTAGCAGTTGTTCGCTCTGTTTTCTTTGAATAGAGTGAACATAGCGAATAATGGCGCGCATAACATGATAGGTCAGCATGGGCTGCTGTTGTACAAAAGATTCAAACTCAGTGCGGTTCAAAAATAGGACTTCTGAGTCTAATAGTGCAGTGGCTTTTAAACTATGGGGATTGCCATCGACAAAAGAGAGTTCGCCTACCATCGCACCAGGTTTTAGCGTGGCAATATTGAGTGCTTTCCCCATGCCCATATTTTTGGTGAGCTCAAGTTTACCCGACGCTAAAACATAAAGGCAATCATCACGAACTCCAGTATCAAAAAGCACCTCACCCTTACTGAGTGTTTTATGCCTCACAATATCAGAAAGCTGTTCACACTCTTCTTTGGTTAAATCTTGTCCCAAAACGGATTCTGAGATGAGTTTTGTATCAGCTGGTTGTCCCATTTGTGTTCCTTTAAATTAAAACTAAATTCAGATAATTATAAATCTTGCGTGCTTATTTATCCAAGCGTTCGACTGGGAAAAAAGTGTCGAAAAGGAAGATAATTCCAAAAATAAGCAAGAAAATTAAGATAAAGACAATCAAAATTGAAAAGGCATGCTTGTTGTGTACAAACTTCTCTTTCCACTCTTCATCACGAATATGGGGCCAGATAAAAAATAGGAATCCGACCACCGCTACAATTTCTAAAAGAATGCCGACCGTTTCCATCTATTTGTTCGCCAGTAAGTTTTCGAGGGTTGTTTCATAGATTTCTGTCAGTTTTTCTAAATCATCGACACTGACTCTTTCATCAATTTTATGAATGGTATCGTTGAGGGGACCCAACTCAATGACTTGTGCACCCGTTTGTGCAATAAATCGACCATCAGAAGTGCCACCACCAGTTGAGAGTTCAGGCTCATAGCCCATCACTTGTTGAGTGGCAGATTTGACCGCTTGAATCAGTTCACCTTCGGCGGGGGTAATAAAGGGAAGGCCAGAGAGATTCCAGTCAATATCATAGTTAAGTTGATGCACCTCTAAAATGGCGGTCACCCCTTCTTTTAGGCTCTCTGGAGTCTGCTCGGTTGAGAAGCGGAAATTGAAATCCACGATACATTCACCAGGAATAACATTGCCAGCACCTGTCCCTGCATGGATATTGGAGACTTGAAAAGAAGTCGGGGGGAAGTATTCATTGCCATTGTCCCAGACCTTTTCAGTTAAATCGACTAAAGCGGGGGCAAAGCGATGAATAGGGTTCTCCGCCAATTCTGGG
>JALUXI010000268.1 GCA_027019045.1 Piscirickettsiaceae bacterium
AAAAAGGTAAGCAAGAAGGTAAATTAGAAGGCAAGCTGGAAGGTAAGCGAGAGTCGGCTCGAAGTTTGATTCTAGTGAAGTTTGGCGAGAAAGGACTTGCTCAATGTGAAGTGCGCCTTGCTCAAGCATCAGAAGCGGTATTGGATAGAATTAACCATGCCATTTTTAGTGCAGAGTCAGTAGAAGAGCTTTTTTAGTTGTCTATTTAACGCCCTGCAAACACAATGCCTGGTGACATTTTCAGCAAGGGTCGGATACTAATCCAAGCGGCGATATAGCTGATCAGTAGTACGCCGATAATGGCAATGAGAGGCGCAAACCACGCCATTCTGAAAGGATAGCCGACGCTAAAGGCGAGGCTGGTGCCTGTCATCGCACAGAGTCCAATTCCCAATCCTAATCCAACCAGTGAGAGTGTGGTGGCTTGTACAAAGACCATCTGCTTGAGTTGTTCATTATTTGTCCCCAATGCTTTGAGGGTGGCGAACTGTTTTATATGCTCATAGATAAACATAAACAGGAGGATGCCCGTCACGCCAAACCCGACCAGCATCGCTAAAATCAGCATGGAGGCCATATCGCCCACATCTTCTGAGTTGATGAGATACCATAAAATAGTGTCTTTTTTAAAATCTTCGGTGGTGCGAGCTTTCCAATAGGTGTGTTGGTTAATGATTTTAGCGACCGTGGCGGGATCTTGTCCTTTGGCGACTTTAACCAAAATAAAGGTGGTTTTATTTTGGGTGGTCGGGGCAATGAGGTGTGCATTGGGGAGGGTGGTGTAGAGCAGAGGGCGAGGAGGGAAGCGTCCAATGGTCTGGCTGACGGCTGCGACAATCAGGCGTTGATCATTGGCACGCACAATATCTCCAGGTTGAAGGGATCTCATCGGCACATCCAAGTGTGCGCCATCGGCAGGCCACTGGTCTTGTAAATGAATGGGGGTGAGGAGTTTGTCGAAAGTTCCACCTGGATCGACCATGATTCGGTTAGGCGCTCTCACCTGTGTCAAGCTGCCAGCAACGGGATGAGGCATTCCTGTGAGAGTCAGTGGATCTACGCCTATCATTTGAAAGGTTTGAAACCGTCCATTGGCAAATCGTACTTTAATATCTTCCAATAACAGCGGTTCAGCTTGCGCTACCCCAGGAATATTTTTGATTTGTTGGAGGGTGGAGAGTGAGAATTGTGAGGTCATCTCTGTGCTATTGACGGCGGGATCCATCACCCAAATATCTGCCGTACGGTTTTCACTGATGAGTGCAAAGCCTCTTGTCATGAAACCAGCAAAATAGCCCATTGAGAAGGTAATCAGAAAGGCGGTAAAGGTAATGCCAGTCAGCAAGCCAATAGCTTTGGTGCGATCTCCTAGTAGCATTTTGAGGGCAAGTTTAGTCATTTTGCAGGTGCCTGAATATAGACATCAAAGCTTTGTCCAATATAAATTGGAAAATGCTTGGGCGGGGTTAATCGATAGAGGGCTTGTAAGACGCGTGTATCCGTGCGTTCAGTTGTTTTACCGATAAGTTGGGTTTTGGAATAGAGTTTGGGTTCTAGGTGGTCAAAAGTCATCGGTACACTTAAATTTGGATGACCTTGTACCACCGCAATCGCTTGAGATTGAGGTTGGAATCGTGGAATATCATATTCGTCGATATTGACGCGAAGGGTGAGTGCTTGGGTGCCGAGTTGCATGACCCCTTGTGACAAACAGGCATCGCTGTTTTGCCCTGTGTGACAGTTGATGGCAATGATGCGACCATCAAAGGGGGCGAGAATATGTGTCTGCTGGATTTGACTTTCGATGACTTGTTTTGCCGCTTTCGCTTGTTCAAGGGCTTGTTGGGCAATCTTGACAGCATCTTGTTTGGCGACAAAATCTTTTTCTGAGACGGCGCCTTCTGCTTGCTGTTTAAGTGCTTGGATAAAGTGGAACTGATGTTGAGCGGCATTCAGCTGCTGTTGTTTAAGCGCAATGGTTTTTTCGGCAACTTGCAATTGGGCTTGTAGAGGACGGTCATCAAGTTGATAGAGCTCGGTGCCTTTTGAGACAGCGTCGCCTACTTTGACCGATAAGGTCTGAATGACGCCTGCATGGTTGGGGTTGATGGGGTGGATTTGTTGAGAGGGTTCAACCGTGCCGACGCCATACACAAAATGTTTGAAAGGCAAATTAGGTTGCAAAATAGGTTTGGCCGCAGGCGGTGGCAGTTCGCCATAGAGAATCGCCACCATCCCAATGGAGAGACTAAAAAGAGCGAGCAGTATCCAGCGAGAAAGTTTCATCGGTATGCGTTCCAATAATTCGCCCATCTTCCATTTCAGCAATGCGATCGGCGTATGAGTAAATACGATTGTCGTGGGTGACGACAATCAGGGTGGTTTGATGTTGTGCGGCAATCGATTTGAGTAGCTGCATGGCCGTTTGCCCTGCTTGATGATCGAGTGCACTGGTGGGTTCATCGCAGATGATGAGGTCAGGCTGATGTACCAAGGCGCGAGCGATGGCGACCCGCTGTTGTTGTCCACCGCTGAGGTGAGCAGGGGTCTGATCCGCTTGTTCGGCAATGCCGACGGCTTTGAGAAAAGGGCGCGCTTGTTCTAAAGCTTTTTCATAATCCATGCCTTGAATAATGAGAGGGGAGGCAACATTTTCTAGGGCGGTGAGTGCAGGAAAGAGGTTGAAATTTTGAAAAACAAAACCGATATGTTTGCCTCGAAAAGCGGTTTTGTCCGCATCGGTCAATTGGAGAATGTCTTGTCCTAAAATTTCACAGCAGCCGCTATCAGCCTCAATCAACCCTGTGATGACGGAAAGGAGCGTGGTTTTGCCACAACCCGAAGGTCCCACAATCATTAACAGTTCTTGCTGATAGACCGTTAAATCGACCCCTCGCAGGGCATAAGTTTTTGCCTCGCCTTCACCGTAGGTTTTGGTAATCTTTTCACATTGGACAATGGGTTGATGGCTCATGGTTGGAAATTGTATCACCTATGGCAAAGTCAGGCTGCCTAAGACAGTGGGTTTGCCGCTGCCTGTGATTTGGGTGAGGTCTGTTGGGCGTTGGTGGTGGCGTTGGTGGGCGAGCCAAGCGATGAGCAGAGCTTCAATTGCCATCGGGTCGATGCCGAAAGCTTGGCTGCTTTGGACGGGGATAGCTAAGCTTTGCAAGCCTTGTTGAATGCGTTGCACTAGCGTGCTGTTCAAAGCCCCGCCGCCGCAGAGAATCAGCTGTTTGGCAGGAGTCTGTTGTATGGCTTCAATGATGAGGTCTGCAGTGAGTTGATTGAGTGTGGATAATAAATCTTTTGGGTCACTTGGCAGCTCAAATGATTGTAGCCACTGATAGTTGAAAGTCTCTTTGCCTGTGCTTTTCGGTGGCGTTTGTTGGAAAAAAAGGTGTTGTTTGAGTTGATTCAGCAGCGTTTTGTCCACTTTGCCCTGTGCTGCGATGTCTCCATGCTTATCATAATCGCATGCAAAATAGCGTTGACACACTTCATCCATCAGTCCATTGCCAGGTCCTAAATCAAAGCCCAGTGTACGGTTATTTGTCAGCAAACTCAGGTTGCTAATGCCGCCGATATTGACGACGGCAATTGCTTTGTGTTCGGCAATTTGTGGAGCAAAAAGGATTTTGTGAAAAGCGGGGGCGAGCGGTGCGCCTTGTCCGCCCAGAGCCATATCATCCACACGGAAGTCCGCCGCTACAGGGAGTCCGCTGCGTTTGGCGATGATGGCAGGATGGCCGATTTGTAGGCTCATGCCAAGATGACCGTGGAGCTGTGGAGCGTGAAAAATGGTCTGTCCGTGGCTGCCTAAAACCGTGATGTCCGCGGGGCTGGTCTGCGTCCGCATCATCAATGCTTGTGCGGCACCTGAAAAAGCGAGTCCCAGTTCAAGTTGTAAGCTTGCCAGCTCTTGGAGCGAAATTTCTGGTTTTAAATTCAGTGCTTGTAGCCGTTGGGTTAAGCTTTTTTCCAGAGGGTGCGTCAAAAAAGACAGCGGGACTGGAGATTTTGGGATTTTTGTTGAATTTTCGCTGTTTTTTGCGGTTTTTTCGGCTGGAAATTCGGCTAAAACGGCATCAATACCATCTAGCGAGGTGCCTGACATCAGGCCAATGACAAGTTCCGTATCTTGTTTCATTCAAAACCTTCTACCCATGCAGCGGGTTTGGCGGGGATGCGTTGGAGTTGACTGTCCATAATGCGGACAATCTTTTTAAATTGTTCTCGGTATTTTTTCGGCACAGGTGAGGCATCGGGGAATTTCACTTTGAGCGGATCCACATGGTGGCCGTTAATGCGGAATTCATAGTGCAAATGAGGACCTGTTGCCCAGCCTGTCATGCCAATATAGCCGATAATGTCACCCTGCTTCACCCACTGTCCTTTTTTGTATTTGCCAAAGCGAGACATATGGGCATAGACGGTCATATATTTGCGTCCATGCTGCACATAAATCACCCGTCCATAGCTACGGCTCCAGCCTCGGCGAGTGATTTTGCCATTGCCTGTGACATGAATCGGCGTGCCGATAGGACCTGCGTAATCCACCCCGTGATGGGCTTTCCATTTGTGTAATACAGGATGGTAACGGCGGGGTTGGAAGCGAGAGGTGATGCGAACATAGTCCACAGGATTGCGAAGGAAGGCCTTTCTGAGGTTATGACCTTTTTCATCATAGTAGCCCACTTTTTTTCCTTGTTTGTCGGTGAGTAGAAAGGCTTTGTGGTGTTTGCCATCATGGGTGGTGATTTCCGCTGCGAGAATATCGCCATCGCCGATATATTGTCCATCAATATATTTTTGTTGGTAAATGACCTTGAAGGTATCGCCAGGTCGCAGTTGGCGAATAAAGTCGATTTCCCATGAGAAGAGATCAGCGAGTTTCATAATGCTGCGATCACTCAAGCCCGCTTTTTTGCCTGAGAGGTAGAGAGAATCTTTGATGGTGCCGCCTGTGGTGATGGTGTGGCGTTCGATCTCTTTTTGGATTTTGCTGATGCTTTGGGGTTGGTTGTCTGCGATTTCTAAAACATAAATTAGACTACGGCTTTTGGGGTAGCGAATCTCTTTGAGGTGGCCTTGGGTGTCATAGCCGAATTTCAGGGTGTCGCCTGCTTTGAGGTTGATAAATTTTTTTCCGTCTTTCAGTTTGGCAATTTTGTAACTCCAAAGAATCGGTGCATTCATATCACTGAGGGCTCTGGAGAGGCTACCATTTTTAGGGACTGTGTAGGCTTGGTAGTGGAGAGATGCTTGGGTGTGTTCTGTTGTGTCGGCGAAAGTGGCGACGGAATAACTGCCCAATAGCAGGCTCAAAATTAGGAAAAGAGTTTTCATGATGTTGATGAAGTTTGTACCTGCGGCGGCAGGCCTCATTTGTTATAATTGCGACATTTTACACGATTTGCAAGGAAAACCGTAACGATGAGTGCTGCAAGCGATATTTCAACTTTTCAAGGATTGATTCAGACCCTTCAATCTTATTGGGCAGAGCAGGGCTGTGTAGTGATGCAGCCCTATGATATGGAGATGGGGGCGGGTACCTTTCATCCAGCCACTTTCTTGCGTTCAATTGGCCCTGAACCATGGCGTACGGCTTATGTTCAACCTTGTCGTCGTCCCACTGATGGTCGCTATGGTGAAAACCCGAACCGTTTACAGCACTATTATCAATTTCAAGTGATGCTCAAGCCTTCGCCCGACAATATTCAAGAGCTTTATTTAGACTCACTGAAAATGTTAGGCATCGACCCACTAGAGCATGATATCCGTTTTGTGGAAGATAACTGGGAATCTCCGACGCTTGGTGCTTGGGGACTAGGTTGGGAAGTGTGGTTGAACGGGATGGAAGTCACCCAGTTTACCTATTTTCAACAGGTCGGTGGTTTGGAGTGTCGCCCTGTCACAGGGGAGATTACCTATGGTTTAGAGCGGATTGCGATGTATTTGCAGGGCGTAAACTCGGTATATGATTTGGTCTGGGTCAAAACCCCAGATGGCGAGGTGGTGACCTATGGCGATGTGTTCCATCAAAATGAAGTGGAAATGTCCGCCTATAATTTTGAAAAGGCCG